>NZ_JABUZF010000214.1:0-723 GCF_014897885.1 Halomonas sp. 3D7M
CACCATGGCGCGGCTGGAACGGAAGTTGGTGCCCAGCGTGACGTGGCGGCCTGCGGTGTCTTGGCGGGCTTGCAGATAGGTGAAGATATCCGCACCGCGAAAGGCGTAGATGGCCTGCTTGGGGTCACCGATCAGTAGCATAGCAGCGTCGCGGCGGGGGTTAGCGACGTCATAGACCGCGTTAAAAATGCGGTACTGAATCGGGTCGGTGTCCTGGAACTCGTCAATCAGCGCGACGGGGAACTGGCGCAGAATCTGCGCAGCCAGGGCGTCTTTGTTGGGGCCTTGCAGAGCGCGGTCTAAATGGGTGAGCAGGTCGTTGGGGCCCATTTCAGCGCGGCGTTCCTGCTCGCGCTCCATACGTAGTTTGCACCACTGCACGGCGTGAATCAGCAGGTCGTTGCGCGGTTCGGGTAAGGCGTTGAGGGCGGCGGGCATGTCCGCCAGCGCTTCCCAGGCGGCTGGGCAGGGTGGCGCGCCCTCTTTCCATATCTCGGCCATGCCGTCTGGGGTCAGGCGTTTCCAGGCGGCTGGGGTAAGCGCGGGGCGCTCAAGGTCGCTCTCGCACCATTCGCGCAGTGCGCCTAGCCAGCTGACGCGGCTTTTGGCGTTGAAGCTTTGGCCTTTGAAGGCTTTACGTTTAGCGGCCTCTTCCAGTGCGGGCACCAGTTCATCTAGCCAAGCGGGCCAGGGGGCTTTTAACGTGCCTAATGTGGCGCTGCG
>NZ_JABUZF010000217.1:0-999 GCF_014897885.1 Halomonas sp. 3D7M
ATGGTGTTAGTCACCGCAATTTTAGCGGTCGGTGCGGTCATTTTTGCCTGCGGCGGTGATGATGAAAAAGGCAGTAACTTCCATGGCCTATTTCAATGGCAATTGCTAGGCATTAACGGGGCCTTTTTAACCGGCGACCTGTTTAACCTCTTCGTATTTTTCGAAGTGCTACTCCTGGCCTCTTACGCATTACTGCTGCACGGTGGTGGTAAAGCACGTATCCAAGCCAGTGTTCACTATGTCGTGCTTAACTTAGCCGGCTCCTCACTGTTTTTGATCGCCGTGGGCATTTTATATGGTGCAACGGGCACGCTAAACATGGCCGATATGGCGCATAAGCTGGCCAGCCTGCCCGCCGAACGCGAAGGCTTAGTCACCGCTGGGGCATTAATGCTGCTGGTGGTTTTCGGTTTAAAAGCGGCTATTTTGCCACTCTACTTTTGGCTCCCCCGCGCTTATGCAGCAGCTCCCGCACCCGTGGCAGCGTTATTCGCCATTATGACAAAGGTGGGGATTTACGCGATTTTGCGCGTTTATTCACTGATATTCAGCGATCAGGCAGGCGGTTTAGTCGCACTGGAACAGCCATGGATATGGTGGTTAGCGCTAGCAACGCTAGCCGCCGCGGGTGTTGGCGTTATCGCCGCACGTGATTTACGCCTGCTGGTAGCGTATCTGGTGCTTATTTCGGTAGGCACGCTACTGGCTGGCATTGGCATGCGCTCTCCGGCCGCGACATCAGCACTCCTCTATTACCTCATTCACACCACGCTGATTACCGGCGGACTTTTCCTGCTAGCGGAGATGATTGGCCTACAGCGGGGCAAACCCGGCACGCGCATCGTAAAAGGCCGACCATTGGTGCAAGGAAATGCACTAGCGCTTACCTTTTTTATCGGTGCCATTGCCGTGGCCGGGTTACCGCCACTATCCGGTGCGTTAGGGAAGGCACTCATGCTTAACGCCGCCGAAGGTGGTGAGCGCCTATGGCTTTGGCCG
>NZ_JABUZF010000217.1:1033-1953 GCF_014897885.1 Halomonas sp. 3D7M
AACGAGCCTTGCGTCGTTAATTGCGCTATCTCGCGCAGGCTCTACGCTGTTTTGGCGCAGCCACCGTGGCAGCCCAAGCGGCAGCAACCTCTCTCGCTACCAATGGATTGGCATGCTGTGGCTGCTTAGCGCGGCACCACTAATGGTCGCCTTTGCAGGGCCCGTGAGTAGCTATACCCAAGCCACGGGAGAGCAGTTGGCCAACCCGCAGCTGTTGATTAATTCGCTTCTGCCTGATGCTGGAGACGCCCAATGATTGCCCCCCGCGCTTGGCTCCCTACGCCGGTACTGTCACTGCTGCTGCTGTTGGTATGGCTACTGCTTGTGCGTAGCTTTGCATTCGGTCAGATCGTGCTAGGCGGCGCGCTGGCCATCCTTATTCCGTTATTGACCCATCGCTTTTGGGACGCACGCCCCCGCATTGGTAAACCGCTTAAACTGTTGCGTTTTGTGTTTCGCGTACTAGGCGATATCGTCATCGCCAACTTCGAAGTTGCGTACTTAATTGCTAATCCCTGGCGTAAAGTCAAACCCCACTTTATTGAATACCCGCTGATGCTTGAGGAACGTTTCACTATTACGCTTCTCGCAAGCACCATCAGCCTAACCCCAGGAACAGTTTCAGCGAACTTAAGGATGGACGGAAAATCGTTGCTCATTCATGCACTTGATGTAGACGACGAGGACGCCCTAATTGCCCAAATTCGCGAGCGCTATGAGCGCCCCCTTAAGGAGATTTACGAATGCTAAGCGCCGCACTCGTGATCACTTTAGCGCTAGTGGTAATGGCGCTACTGATGAATCTTTATCGCCTAACCATTGGCCCCGACCTGCCAGATCGCGTGCTGGCGCTCGACACTATGTATGTCAATTCAATTGCGCTGATCGTACTGCTGGGGCTGTGGCTCAACAGCAAGACC
>NZ_JABUZF010000217.1:1975-2511 GCF_014897885.1 Halomonas sp. 3D7M
ACTTTGAGTCTGCGCTGTTAATTGCCATGCTCGGTTTTATCAGCACGGTGGCCGTATGTAAGTACATTTTACGCGGGGATATTATCGAATGAACCGTGTCACGTCTCAGGAGATGCGCCCATGTCGTTTTTTGTCGAAGCGCTGATTTCACTACTGTTGGTTGCAGGCGGTATTTTCGTCTTTATCGGCTCGCTGGGTCTCGCTCACCTAAGAGACTTCTACATGCGCCTGCATGGCCCCACCAAGGCCACCACACTCGGCATAGGCTGCATGCTTGTCGCCTCAATGGGTTACTTTTGGAGTATCGATGGCAAGCCTGACGTACAAGAACTGCTAATCACGCTGTTTTTATTCATTACCGCACCGGTTAGCGCTCACTTGCTCGCCAAAACGGGTCTTCACATGCAGCTCAAGCATATAGATAAAACCCAGGGCAAACCGGTAGAGCTCCGCTCAGAAGAAGTTGGTGAAAAACCTGTCCCGCACCCTGACAAGGGGCATGGTTAAAAGACAGGAACAGCCGTTCTTGATCGCTA
>NZ_JABUZF010000217.1:2539-3427 GCF_014897885.1 Halomonas sp. 3D7M
AGCGCTGGCTGCAACGCCAGCGCTTTTTATATGTCAACGACGCAAGATAGTAGTGGGAAGCAACACTTTCCGGTAAGCTCCTTGCGTTTTGTTAGCCTGTTTTGAGGTAATTATATGTGGAGCCTGCTTAGGTTGTCGGCACTGTCATTAACCACGTTGATGATAGCGGGTTGCTCAGACCCCAAAATAGACACAAGCTCAATGCCAGCCGCCGTAGTTTCGGTTGAGAAAGTGCGCGACTCACTCCCCGCCTACAAGCGCGATGAGTTTGATCAAGCATTAACGATCATTGCCATGTCATCGTTTAGCGGCATCGATTTACTCAATGCCCAACGTATGAATGCCGCCGAAATTGCCGAGTCAGCGAATGCCTACATGCATGGCCTAACGGGTGATGAGATTATAGAGCGCGCCGATAAAATGCTGCGCGAACGCCGTGCCCGCGAACGCGAGCAGGCGCTGCAAACGCTTGATCGTCTAGAAACCAAACAAGCGCGGGCCGAACACGATCAACAACAGCGCGCCCAGGTGAGCATTGAAAGTGCCGATTACTACATCAGTACCAGCCCCTATGGCGCATTCGAACCTGTCATTGATCTTCAGGTAACGAATGGTTCTGACCAAGAGGTATCAGAACTGTTTTTACATGGCGTATTGACCAGCCCAGGACGCGAAACAGCGTGGGTCGATGAAACGTTTTACTATGTTATTGCTGGCGGCCTGGCACCCGGCGAGACCGCACAATGGAGTCTTGCCCCCAACCGCTTCGGCCCCTGGGGTAATGATCAGATTCCCCGCGATTCACAGCTAACCTTAACGCTACTGGGGATAAATAACGCGCAAGGTGAGCCACTTTGGAACTCACCATCGCTTAGCGAAAATGAGGTC
>NZ_JABUZF010000216.1:0-1679 GCF_014897885.1 Halomonas sp. 3D7M
GGCGGAGTGGCCGAGACCGTGGCCCTGCGGCCGCGCTGAGGAAGGACGCGCATGGCGAAGCTCTTGACCATCCATGGCGGCAAGCCGCTGACCGGTGAGGTGACCGTGCGCGGCGCCAAGAACCTGGTGCCCAAGGCCATGGTGGCCGCCCTGCTCGGCAACTCGCCGTCCGTGCTCCGGAACATCCCCGAGATCAAGGACGTGGACGTCGTCAGCTCCCTCCTCGAGATCCACGGCGTGTCCGTGGAGTGGGACAAGGAGACCGGGCGGATCACGATGGACCCGGCCGGGGTGAAGTCGGCCCTGACCGCCGAGATCGACGCCCACGCCGGCGACTCGCGCATCCCGATCCTCTTCTGCGGCCCGCTCATGCACGCGATCGGGGAGGCCTTCATCCCCGACCTCGGCGGCTGCAAGATCGGCGACCGCCCGATCGACTACCACCTGGCCGTGCTGCGCAACTTCGGCGCCGTCGTGGACAAGCGCCCGGGCGGCATCTCCATCTCCGCCCCCAAGGGTCTGCACGGCGCCAAGCTCGAGCTGCCGTACCCCTCCGTCGGAGCCACCGAGCAGGTGCTGCTGACCGCCGTGAAGGCCGAGGGCATCACCGAGCTCAAGGGCGCCGCCGTCGAGCCGGAGATCCACGACCTCATCGCCGTCCTGCAGAAGATGGGCGCGATCATCACCGTGCAGACGGACCGCACCATCCGCATCGAGGGCGTGAGCGAGATGCGCGGCTACAACCACATCGCGCTGCCCGACCGCAACGAGTCCGCCTCGTGGGCCTCCGCCGCCCTGGCCACCCGGGGGGACATCTACGTCCGCGGCGCCGAGCAGCGCGACCTGACGGCGTTCCTGAACACCTACCGCAAGATCGGCGGCGAGTTCGACGTCGTCGACGACGGCATCCGGTTCTGGCACGCCGGCGGCGATCTCAACCCGCTCGTGCTCGAGACGGACGTGCACCCCGGCTTCATGACCGACTGGCAGCAGCCCCTCGTGGTGGCGCTGACCCAGGCCAAGGGGGTCTCCATCGTGCACGAGACCGTGTACGAGAACCGCTTCGGCTTCACCGACGCCCTCGTGCGGATGGGCGCCTCCATCCAGCTGCACCGCGAGTGCCTCGGCTCCGTGCCGTGCCGCTTCGGTCAGCGCAACTTCCTGCACTCGGCCGTGATCTCCGGCCCGACGCCGCTGCATGGCGTCGAGTTCGACATCCCGGACCTGCGCGGCGGCTTCTCCCACCTGATCGCCGCCCTCACCGCCGAGGGCACCTCCACGGCGACGGGCCTGGAGATCATCAACCGCGGCTACGAGCACTTCATGGCGAAGCTCGAGGGCCTCGGCGCCGACGTCGAGCTGACCGAACGCGACCGGTGAGCGGCGTGGACGCGCAGAGCCCTGCCGCCGCGGGGGGTCGTCCGACGCGTACCGCGCGGGCCCCCTACGTGATCCCGGGGGTGATCGTGCGACCGGCGATGCGGGCCCTCGTCCGCCAGGTGTGGGAGGGGACCGAGCACCTGCCCGAGACCGGCGCGATCCTCGCCGTCAACCACATCTCGGAGGTGGACCCGCTCTCCGTGGCCCACATGGTCTACAACCAGGGCCTGCTGCCGACCTTCCTCGCCAAGGCCGAGCTCTGGAAGGTGCCCGTGCTCAAGCAGGTCCTCGAGGCCACC
>NZ_JABUZF010000222.1:0-4269 GCF_014897885.1 Halomonas sp. 3D7M
CCTCCCGATTATCCGCTACTGGGACTTGCGCACGCGTAGGTACCACTCGGAAAGCAGCCGAACCTGTTTCTCGGTATAGCCACGATCCACCATGCGCGCCACAAAGTCCTCGTGCTTCTTCTGATCCGACTTCGACGCCTTCGCATTAAACGAAATAACCGGTAATAGCTCTTCAGTATTCGCAAACATCTTATGCTCGATAACGCCTTTGAGCTTTTCATAAGACTGCCAGCTGGGATTCATACCATTGTTTTGCGCACGCGCCCGCAATACGAAATTAACCACTTCGTGACGGAAGTCTTTCGGGTTAGAGATGCCTGCTGGTTTCTCAATTTTTTCGAGCTCGTCATTGAGTGACTGACGGTTCAACAATTCGCCCGTTTCGGGGTCGCGATACTCCTGGTCTTGAATCCAGAAATCCGCGTAGGTTACGTAGCGATCAAAGATGTTCTGCCCATACTCGCTATAAGATTCCAGGTACGCCGTTTGGATTTCCTTACCAATGAAATCGACATAGCGCGGTGCCAGAAACTCCTTGATAAAGCCGATATAGCGCTCAAATACTTCTGAAGGCAGTTGCTCGCGCTCTAATGCTTGCTCTAGCACATACAGCAAATGCACAGGGTTCGCGGCGACCTCAGTGCCATCGAAGTTAAACACTTTAGAAAGTATTTTGAAGGCGAAACGAGTAGACAACCCCTGCATGCCCTCATCCACACCCGCCGCATCACGATACTCCTGGATCGACTTTGCTCGAGGATCGGTGTCTTTCAGATTTTCGCCGTCATAAACGCGCATCTTGGAGTAGATGCTAGAGTTTTCTGGCACTTTTAGCCGCGAAAGCACCGAGAACTGCGCCAGCATGCGCAACGTATCAGGCGCGCAAGGAGCGGCATTAAGCGAGGAGTCTTCGAGCAGTTTTTGGTAAATTTTGATTTCTTCGGAGACCCGCAGGCAGTAAGGCACTTTGACGATATAGACACGATCCAAAAATGCCTCGTTGTTGCGGTTATTGCGAAACGCCTGCCACTCCGATTCGTTTGAGTGGGCTAAAATCACACCGTCAAAAGGAATGGCCCCCATGCCTTCAGTGGGGTTGTAGTTACCTTCTTGGGTGGCGGTAAGTAATGGATGCAGCACCTTAATCGGCGCTTTAAACATCTCAACGAACTCCATCAACCCTTGGTTAGCGCGGCAGAGCCCGCCAGAGAAGCTGTAGGCATCGGGGTCATCTTGCGAGTAAAGCTCCAACTGACGAATATCGACTTTACCCACTAACGACGAGATATCCTGGTTATTTTCATCGCCAGGCTCAGTTTTGGAGATGGCAATTTGATTTAACCGCGAGGGATAAAGGCGCACCACCCGGAACTGAGAAATATCGCCGCCCGCTTCTTTTAAGCGCTTCGCCGCCCATGGCGACATAACACTGCGCAGATAGCGTTGGGGAATACCGTACTCTTGCTCCAGAAGCTCACCATCTTCTTCCGGCGAAAAAAGTCCTAGCGGTGATTCATACACGGGTGAGTCTTTAATGGCATAGAACGGGATACGTTCCATCAACAGCTTCAAGCGTTCAGCCAGCGACGATTTACCGCCACCTACTGGTCCCAGTAAATAGAGGATTTGCTTACGCTCTTCTAATCCCTGCGCGGCATGACGGAAGTACGACACAATTTGCTCGATAGCTTCTTCCATACCATGAAATTCAGCAAAAGCAGGATAGCGGCGAATCACCTTGTTCGAGAAAATGCGTGATAGACGCGGGTCTTTCGCCGTGTCGATCACTTCAGGCTCGCCAATGGCTTCCAGCATACGCTCCGAGGCGCTGGCATAAACCTTTGGATCACGGCGACAAAGCGCCAAATACTCCTCTAGGCTCATGTCCTCTTGCTGAACGCGGGCAAATCGGTCTTGAACGTGATCAAAGATGCTCATGGAACTCTCCTGTGGCCCATCCCCCAGCAGCTACCGCCAAGCCCAAACATCAAGCGGTGCGCAATACGAGGTGTTGCTCTATCAGCGTAGTCAGCATTAGCAAAAAGTGATGACTAAACCTTCAACGCACAATGTTTAATAATTTGAGCACGGTAGGAGAGATTAAGTTGCGTTGAATGTGCGATGACCCTAAAAACAGTGTTCAGAACGCATAGCGCCGCCTGAAAGGCGGCGCTATGGCGTGCAACAACGCGTCTAGAAGGCACAGTTTAGGCAGTATTATCCCAGCACTTCTTTTACATCTGCCAACAGTTGATCCAGCAATTCAACGGTGGTGTTCCAAGCGCATACAAAACGCGCACCACCCGCACCGATAAAGGTATAAAAGGTCCAGCCTTTGGCTTTCAACGCCTCGATAGCATGAGGAGGAAATTCAACGAAAACACTATTCGCCTGGGTCGGAAACATCAGTGAAACGCCAGGTAGTGCTTGTAGCCCTTCGGATAAATACCGTGCCATGGCATTGGCATGCTCAGCGTTGGTTAACCACGCTCCGCTTTCCAACAACCCTAGCCATGGAGCCGAAACGTAGCGCATTTTCGAAGCCAGTTGACCTGCCTGTTTGCAGCGGTAGGAAAAGTCCTCAGCCAAATCGCGATTAAAAAACAGAATCGCCTCACCAAACGCTAGCCCGTTCTTGGTTCCCGAAAAACACAACGCATCGACGCCGACCTGCCACGTTAGCTCGGCGGGGCTTGCATTAAGACCAGCGCAGGCATTGGCGAACCGCGCGCCGTCCATATGTAAGCGTAAATCGTGCTTGTCTGCCATGGCACGTATTGCCAGTAACTCTTCCCGAGAGTAGACCGTGCCAACTTCTGTCGCTTGGGTAAGCGACACTACTTTAGGCTTGGGATAGTGAATATCACTACGCTTAGTGACCAGCGCTTCAATGCCCTGTGGCGTTAGCTTGCCGTTAGCCCCTGGCGAGGTCAGCAGCTTCGCGCCGTTGGAAAAGAACTCAGGGCCACCACACTCATCGGTTTCAATGTGGGCCAATTCATGACAAATAACGCTGTGGTAGCTGCGCCCCATTGCAGAAAGTGCCAGTGAGTTTGCTGCAGTACCGTTAAACACAAAAAAGACATCGCAATCGTAGTCAAACATTTCACGAAAACGATCTGCGGCACGGGCAGTCCAACGGTCATTGCCGTAGGCCAAATCATCAGCTTGATTGGCTTCAAGCAGGTATTCCATAGCCTCTGGGCAGATACCTGAGGTGTTGTCACTGGCTAAAAATCGTGGGGTACACTCCGAGGTCATGACGATAGTCCTTTTATCTGACGATCTTACGGCGCAAGCTGGGTGCCACTCTCGCCTTAATTTGTTAACTGTGGTTAACAGCCACCTTGATCGACCAGTCTATCGCCATTGCAACGCTTACGTCACCCGCCTAACTCGCTTGGCCCTATCGCTACAGGGAAGCGGCAAGACGTGTGCCTTGATCGATGGCTCGTTTAGCGTCTAGCTCCGCAGCTTCATCGGCACCGCCAATCACATGAAAACATGCTCCCGCCTGGCTTAAGGGCGCGATAAGCTCGCGAACCGACTCCTGCCCAGCGCATACCACGACAGTGTCCACCGCCAGCACCTGCTCCTCGCCATTGCGGCGAATGTGAAGACCGGCATCATCGATTTTCAAATACTCGCAGCCAGTCAGGGTTTTAACTCCCCGCTGTTTTAGTGATGCACGATGTACCCAGCCCGAGGTTTTGCCCAGGTTCTTACCTGGCTTAGAGCTTTTACGCTGAAGCATAATAATGTCACGGGGAGACGCTGGCGGCATGGGCGGCTTTAGACCGCCACGATCGCCCACGGCAAGGTCAACGCCCCACTCATCACACCAAGCGGCCACATCCATTTCAGGATGCCCCTGGTCAGCGAGCAGCTCTGATACATCAAAGCCAATACCACCAGCGCCAATCACGGCTACGCGCTGGCCCACACGTTCAGGATGCTCAATAGCTTCAGCGTAGCTAAGCACACTGGCATGGTCGGCCCCTGGTAGCGCAAGTTCACGGGGGGTAACGCCGGTGGCAATCACCACCTCGTCAAATTCAGCTAGTGTGTCGAGGGTAGCCGCCGTATTTAGGCGAACATCTACCGCGTGTTTTTCTAACATCACCCGAAAGTAGCGCAACGTTTCGTTGAACTCCTCTTTACCGGGAATTTTACGGGCGTAATTAAACTGCCCACCCAACTCGCTACGTCGCTCAAACAGCACCACGTGATGCCCTCGACTAGCAGCGGCCACGGCGGTGGCAAGCCCCG
>NZ_JABUZF010000222.1:4313-6929 GCF_014897885.1 Halomonas sp. 3D7M
CTACCCGCTTGGGTGTTTGCGTGGGTTCGAGGGTCAGCTCGGTTTCATGGCACGCCCTTGGATTGACCAAGCATGATGTGAGCTTGCCCATAAAGGTGTGGTCTAGGCAGGCTTGGTTACAGGCAATACAGGTATTAATTTCGTCTGAAAGGCCCGCCTCGGCTTTACGCACCCATTCAGGGTCAGCCAAAAACGGGCGTGCCATCGACACCATATCCGCATGCCCATCAGCCAACACACGCTCCGCCACCTCGGGCATATTGATACGGTTGGTGGTAATCAGCGGGATGGATAGTGCTGATCTAATGCGTTTAGTAACTTCGGTAAACGCTGCACGAGGCACGCTGGTTACAATGGTTGGTACTCGGGCTTCGTGCCAGCCAATACCAGTGTTGATCACATTCGCGCCTGCGGCCTCAATGGCTTGGCCAAGTTGCACCACTTCTTCCCACGTGCTGCCTTCTTCCACCAGATCAATCATCGATAGGCGAAAGATCATCAAAAAACGCTCGCCCACTGCCGCGCGAATGCGTTTCACAATTTCGATCGGGAAGCGAATACGTCGCTCAAAATCACCGCCCCACTCATCATCACGCTGATTGGTGCGACGACAAATAAACTGGTTGATCAAGTAACCTTCTGAGCCCATTACCTCAATACCGTCATAGCCCGCCTGCTGGGCAAGCTGCGCACAGCGCACATAGTCGTCTATCTGCTGCTCAACGTCGTCGCTTGAAAGTGCCCGAGGCATAAACGGGTTGATCGGCGCCTGCAGCGCAGAGGGCGCTACCAGCTCTGGCGAGTAGGCATAGCGACCAGCATGGAGAATCTGCATGCACAAGTGCCCGCCCGCTTCATGCACAGACTCTACCACTCCACGATGTTCCGCTAACTGACTCTCATCGGTAAGTGCATTTGCCCCCTGGAACACAGCGCCTTCAGCATTAGGAGCAATACCGCCCGTCACAATCAGGCTGACACCCGCACGAGCCCGCTCAGCATAGAAGGCTGCTAGACGCTCAAAACCATTGGGAGCTTCTTCTAAATTGGTGTGCATTGAGCCCATCAACACACGATTAGGCAGCGTTAAATGGCCAACGGTCAGTGGTCGAAACAGATGCGGGTATGCGGGCGTATGGTTCATCACGGTACTCCTTTATATTATTAAGCACATTCAAACAAGCGTATGACATACACCGCCTCACGTACAGTCCTTTACACCCCTTAATCTGTCACCCTTTAGCCGCCTTGCGAAACCATCAACCTTTGTGGCAAAGCACTTGCTCCTCTTGCGAAAGCACGTCACATTACCAGGCTAACGATAAGGGAACGCGCTATGCCATTGATTTACTTTTTACCGCCACTGGCCACTGTGTTGATTTGGTCAGGGAATATGACAATTAACCAATTAACAGTGGGTGCCATTGCGCCCAGCAGTATCGCTTTTCTACGTTGGTTGCTGGCACTGGCGGTAATGACACCGTTTGTGCTTCCTGCGGCATTACGTCATCGCGATGAAATACGCCGCCACTGGCCGAAACTGGCGTTGCTAGGGCTACTTGGCATGGGGCTATGGCAAGGCTTGGCGTATATGGCGGCGGAAACAAAAACTGCCACCAATATGGGCATTTTGGCTGCCATGGTGCCGCTTCTCACCGTACTATTAAGCGCACTGATCTTGCGCGAGCCACCTACCTTAGGCGGTATTGTCGGGGGCGTTCTGGCATTCGTTGGCGTCACGGTACTGCTTGGGCGAGGCAACCCTTTGTCTCTGCTGCAACTACAGGTAGCCACCGGTGACGCATTAATGGTGGTTGCTGCCACCTGCTACGCCCTTTACGGTGTAATGCTGAAGCGCTGGGCGATGAACCTACCCCCTTGGGTCATGCTCTATGCCCAAGTCTGCTTTGCGGTTTTATTCCTGCTGCCGCCCTATTTAATGGGCCCGATGACACCGGTAGATAGCCACAATATAGGGTTAATTCTCTACGCAGGCATTCCTGCCTCCATCATTACCACGTTCTTATGGATGCGCGCGGTGCGCCAAATCGGCGCGAACCAGTCGAGTATCTTTATCAACTTAATGCCGCTATTTAGCGCCCTGATTGCCATGGCGTTTTTAGGCGAGCAGGTGGCCGGGTTCCACTTTATGGGTGGGCTACTCATTCTTGCGGGGGTCATCATGGCGCAAACGCTGACACGCCCCCTGGTGCGGACTATCGCGGCGGATAAAACGAGCAACGCACAGCAATGATACAATAGGCTACCTTCATTCGACGGCCGGGAACCCCTGAACATGTCCTTAGAAGAACTGCACCTTAATCTTCGCAATCTCACCAGCGATGACTACGACCAGCTCAAAACGCTGATGGATGCGGTATATCACGACATCGGCGGTGCGTGGCCAAAGCACACTATTGACAAGCTCATTCAGGAATTCCCTGATGGCCAAATTGCCATTGAGGACGATGGTACGCTGGTGGGCGTTGCGCTAACGGTACAGGTCGATTACGACGAGTTTTCTAACCCGCATAAATATGACGACCTGATCGGCCATCGTGAAACCATCCTTAACGACCAAGATGGCGATGCCATGTACGGGCTGGATGTGTTGAT
>NZ_JABUZF010000222.1:7033-8230 GCF_014897885.1 Halomonas sp. 3D7M
TGCCATTCTGGCAGGTGGGCGCATTCCCGAGTACCACCAGCACGCCCAAGAACTGACCCCAGCAGAGTACATCGAAAAAGTCTCTCGTAAAGAGATCTACGACCCGATTTTGTCGTTCCAATTGGCTAACGACTTCCAAGTAAAACGCTTACTGCGTAAATATTTGCCGGAAGACGAGCAGTCTCGCGGCTATGCCACTCTTTTGGAGTGGAACAACATCCTGTTCGAGCCTGCTGAGAGCGTGCTAGATACCCGCCCAACTCAGGTACGAGTGGGTGCGGTACAGTGGCAAATGCGTGAGTTCGCTTCAGTGGAAGCAGCCCTTCAACAAATTGAATACTTTGTTGACGCATTATCAGATTATCAAAGTGACTTTGCGGTATTTCCGGAGTTGTTCAATGCGCCACTGATGGGCCTACAAGACCGCTCGGCCCAGCAGGATCAAATGGGCGCGATTCGCTTTTTAGCGGGCTTCACCGAGCGTTTTAAAAGCGAGCTTTCGCGGATGGCGGTGTCGTATAACATCAACATCGTTGGTGGCTCAATGATTGAAGTCGGTGACGATGACCGACTATACAATATTGCCTATTTGTTCCACCGGGATGGCGAAATCGAAAAGCAGTCGAAGCTGCATATTACCCCTCAAGAGCGCCGCGACTGGGTGATCGAAGGGGGTGATAACCTGCAGGTCTTTGACACCGACGCAGGTCGCGTGGGCATTTTGATTTGCTACGACGTTGAGTTCCCGGAGCTTGGCCGTCTGCTAGCCGATCAGGATATGGATATACTGTTTGTGCCGTTCTGGACAGATACCAAAAATGGCTATCTGCGGGTACGCCACTGCGCCCAAGCAAGAGCCATTGAAAACGAGTGCTACGTAGTACTGTGTGGCAGCGTCGGCAACTTACCTTCGATTGAGAACCTGGATATTCAGTATGCCCAATCGGCCGTGTTCTCACCGTCAGACTTCGCTTTCCCCCACGATGCAGTTCTGGCGGAAACCACGCCTAACACCGAAATGATCTTCTTCTCGGACCTAGACCTGACTCGCCTTACTGTTGTGCGTGCCGAAGGCTCAGTAACCAACTTGAAAGACCGCCGCAAAGATCTATTTGACCTACGTTGGCGCGACTGGTCCTGGAAGTCTGGGGCTAATCTGGAAGAGTAAGAGGTGTGAGATAATAAAATAGCCAAGTG
>NZ_JABUZF010000222.1:8251-9268 GCF_014897885.1 Halomonas sp. 3D7M
CGGCCTCCCACAATATTATTGTGGGAGGCCTATTTATCGGTGGTTCGACCTCTGGGCAGATACCTATTGTAGGAGGCCGATTTATCGGGCGATGGCGGCGTAGCCGCCCTTGGCAAACATAAGCAGCAAAGCCTGAATCATCGCAAGCTGAAACTCTCTCTTACAGCGTTGGCTCAATCAGGCCAGACCAGATGGGCAGGCACACGCCCTTTGCTATCAAACATAACGCCTTCATCGCGCAGTTTCTGATGCTGGCGGTCAGCACCGCCGTGGTCGGCTAGCGTTAACGACGCAGCAATGACGCGATGCCAGGGTAGTTGATGCCCTTCTGGTAAGTGGCGCATCGCCGAGCCAACCATGCGCGGCGTGGCGCCTTCCGTCATCGCCGCGATACGCCCGTAGGTGGTTACCCGCCCAGCAGGAATCTGATCAACAATGGTATAAATCTGTTCGAGCAGTTCAGGGCGCGGCATTACCACCTCTTTTAAATCAACGTGTTACTAGAGTGTTTCGACCAATTGATCGATCGCTTGGAACGCTTCTTTTAGCGCAGCATCACGCTGAGCGTCACCCATATTCAAGCCTTCTGCAAAGACAACATCCACATCGCTAATGCCCATTAAACCGAGCATGGCTTTAAGATGTGGCGTTTGGCTGTCTAATTCAGTCCCTGCGTACTGGCCACCGCGAGCAGCTAAAATAATCGCACGCTTACCTTCAAGCAAACCCTGCGGGCCATTTTCAGTGTAGCGGAAGGTTTCACCAGCGCGCAGCACGCGGTCAAACCACGCTTTCAACTGGGACGGGATACCTAAATTATACAGCGGAACCGCCAGCACCAGGACATCACTCGCCCGCAGCTCTGCCAACAATTCGTCAGAGTGAGCTGCTAATGCCTGCTGATCGGCGTTGCGCTCGTTTGCGGGCGTCTGCCATGCACCGAGCTCTTCAATCGCAAGGTGCGGTAACGCGTTAGCCACTACATCGCGATGAGTAACCACTACATCGTGGGCTTCC
>NZ_JABUZF010000222.1:9280-16265 GCF_014897885.1 Halomonas sp. 3D7M
AACCACTACATCGTGGGCTTCCGTTTTGGTTTTAAAATGGTTGGCCAACGCATTGGACTGGCCGTTTTCGCCTAAAATAGAAGAAGTTACAAGCAGTGCACGTGTGGTCATGGATAATTTCCTAACGTATTAGTGGGAACTCTGGTAACTATTTTACGGCGCTTTTCGATTAAAAAAAGCGCAACGTTTCCCCTATCTCATTCGAAAAAATCGAATTCACGAACAACAAAAAGCCCCGCTCTGCTGTGCTCGCAGTAACGGGGCTTTCGTCTATCGCGTCAAAAAATAGCGTTTATTTCCGCTTTGGCCACGCGCTAGGATCTACTTTATTTACCAATTTAGGGAATTTACTGGGATCAAAGACAGGCTCTTGACCTGCTTTCAATTGAGCGTCGTAATCACGGAACAGTGCGAAGGCAATCGGCGACAGCAGTAAAATAGCCACTAAGTTAATCACTGCCATCATACCCCATGGAAAGATCGGCAAAATTCCAGATAGCACCTAAGCTCGCAACCGAGCCTATCATCACCATGCCGAGTACCGCCAAGCGATAAATCAGCACCGCAATCGGCGCGCGACGTCCTGCCAAGTACTCAATATTAGATTCACCGTAAGAGTAGTTAGCGATCACCGAGGTGAATGCAAACAGCAAGATCGCCACGGCAATAAACATACCGCCCCAATCACCCACATGGCTAGAGAGCGCTATTTGGGTAAGCTGAATACCGTTGTTTTCTTCGCCAGCCAGCAGCTCAGGCCCAGCCATAATGATAATGGCCGCAGTGGCAGTACAAATGACCAAGGTGTCTAAGAACACGCCCAGCATTTGAATAAAACCCTGTGCAGCGGGATGGTCTGGCCGAGTGCTGGCGGTCGCGGCAGCATTGGGTGCCGACCCCATACCCGCTTCGTTAGAAAACAGACCACGCTGAATACCGTTCATAATAGCTTGAGAAATGGCATACCCCATTGCGCCACCGGCCGCCTGCTCTAAACCAAACGCACTTTTAATAATGGTCATAAAGGCCGCGGGCAAATCGCTAATATTGAGCGCCACTACCGTGAGTGCCAACAGCAAATACAGGAGTGCCATCAGCGGCACCACTAACTCAGCTACTTTAGCAATCGACTTCAGGCCGCCAAATATAATGGGCGCAACCACCGCCATCAGAACTAACCCCATGGCCCAGGTGGGAATGGCAAATGCCTGTTCCATGGCCTGGGCGATGGAGTTGGCCTGTACGCTGTTAAACGCCAACCCGAACGCGATGATCAAGCAGATTGAAAACAGTACTGCCAGCCAGCGAAGCCCCAGGCCACGTTCAATATAGCGAGCCGGACCACCACGGAACGTGTTATCACCGTGATCAACTTTATAGGCCTGGGCTAGAGTGGACTCCACAAAACTGGTCGCCATACCCACCATGGCGGTCATCCACATCCAAAAGATCGCGCCGGGACCACCAAAATAAATCGCTACCGCCACACCAGCTAGGTTACCGGTACCTACCCGTGCCGCCAGACTGGTGGAAAGTGCCTGAAAAGAAGAGATACCGCCGTTAGATTGACGCGAACTGCGCAGCAGTTTGAACATGTGCCCGAAATAACGTACTTGGATACCGCGGGTCATGATAGTGAAGTAGAGGCCAGCACCGATCAGCAGGTAGATCAGCACACTGCCCCATAGCAGTCCGTTGCCGCGATCAACCATCGCCGTCAACAGAGGAGGAAGAGTAAAATCCATAGGTAACGCGCCTTTTGTATAACAGTGGAGGCGCCTCATTCTTCACGGCTGCACCAAAATGGCAAGAAAAATGGAAAAATTCCTATCAGACAGCCATTACTACTAACTAAACTGATCTCATTAGCCGCGCTTAAACGCCGAATATGATTTCATCCGGTTACGCCTCTAACGTATGCTGTCGCTGTTTAGTACCAGCGACGAGGAAACAGATGTCACGCACGTTACTAAAAGGCATTGGGCTAGTCGTTGTAGTCGTAATGCTGGGTATCATGTGGCGCTGGCTTCAGCAGCAAGGCTTACTCACCGAAACCCACCTGATCGAGCTAGCGTCCACCATCAGTCAATGGAAGCAAGCTCCCTGGATGTTTATCGCCGTGATAGTCGTTTATACCGGCTCGCTACTGGTCATGTTTCCGTTAAGCCTGCTAGTCGTATTGACCGGCCTACTGTTTGGACCGCTTTGGGGGCTGGCCTATGCCACGCTGGGTACGCTTAGTTCTTCGGTAGCGTCTTACTGGGTAGGCCATTGGATGGGGCGCGATGCGCTAATGCGCTATGGCGGACGCCATTTGCGCGGGCTTTCCGGCTATTTATCCAGGCGCGGCATTCGCACCATGACGGTGATCAACCTGTTGCCCTTAGCCCCTTTCACGCTCACCAATATGCTGGCCGGCGCGTTTCATGTTAATTTTCGCGACTATATGATCGGTTCGACCTTAGGAATTGTGCCTGGGCTCGCGGCGGTAATACTGCTAGGAAGCCAATTGGGCGCACTATTCACCGCGGCGTCTCATCAAGAATTAGTATGGGCGGTAATAGGTCTTGGCGCTGGCGTGGGACTGCTGTGGTTGCTAAAGCGCGTAGCAACCTCTCGGTCTAGCAAAAACAACAACGACCCGGCCTAAAACAGCGGCTATTTCGCGTAATACTTGGCCAGTACCTCGGCATAGAAGTGCGCGACCGCTCCTGCAAACTTAGCGATATCATAGTCGCTAGCAAATCTTTTTGCCTGCTTGCCCAGGGTGTCTCTCAACGCGTTATCATCGGCTAACGCCATTACTCGCTGCCCCCACTTTTGCCGATTTTGCGGCGTTTTATAGCCATTAAAGCCATCACGCACTACGTCATCAATACCACTAGAGCGTACCGCAACGACTGGCAAGCCAGCGGCCATCGCTTCTAAAACCACCATGCCTTGAGTTTCAGAAGTAGATGCAAACACAAAGATGTCGCCTAAGTGGTAATAGCGTGCCATATCCTCCGGCGGCACAGCGCCCACCAAAGTCACCTGCTCCTGCAACGCCAACGCTTCTATATGCTGCTGAATGGTTTGTCGATCTGGGCCATCACCAATTAACAACAAGCGCAACGACTGGCCCCCCTGGCTTTTCAACTCCGCCAATGCCTCCAGCATAAAACCAATATTTTTTTCTTGGCTAATTCTCGAGACACTCACCAACACCGTATCGGCTGGGTCGATGGAAAGCTGATGGCGCAGCTGTTCCAACGCATCACGATCTGTGTCGGCGAATCGCGCCGCATCAATGCCCGTAGGCTGTATCAGCGTCGGTGTTTTCACCCCAATCATGCGCAGATACTCTTCTGCCGAATAGGTGGGCACGATGACGCCTTGGCAACGGTTAGAGAAGTGTTTGATCAACGCATGGGAAATCAAATTACGAAACAGAGCCCCAGGAAGCGGCACAAAGTGTGCGTAATGCTCTAACCGTGTGTGATAGGTATAGACAACCGGCACACGTAGGCGCCGCCCCATCCATAGCCCCATCGACCCCAGCCAAAAAGGATGATGGACATGGATAATATCCGGTTTAAAGCGCTGCAGGCAGCGGCGAAAACGTGCACTAAACGGATTGGTCAAACGGAACTCACGCTTTTCACCAAAGGCCATCACAGTGGGTACACGCAAGATCGTATCATCGTCTTGCCACGCTTCTCGATAACGGGGCACCAACAACTGCACCTGATGTTTTAACTCGCTAAGCCCTTGACGAAGTCGCTCCACGGAAACCGACACACCGGATACAAACGGGAAGTAGTTATTCGATATCATCGCCACCCGCAGGGGCTTCTCCAGATACGGTGTTGGATCGATATCAAAATCTGGGTAATAGTGACGCTCTTCAAAAATCAGTCGGTACAAGCGCATCGCCAATAGTGACAGCACTCCGACAATGAGCAGGAAGCGAGGGTAGCTGACGTAAAAAAACGCATAAACCGTTGAGGCAACGCTACTTAGCATACGCCACCAGCCTGGACTATCCACATTCAGCCGAACGGGCGTTATTGTCACATTTTCGCCATTTACCTCGACCACCACATAGTGATGAAACCTGTCATTTGCATCCATCAAAATGCCGCCAGCACCACCCGTGGTGACGTAATCCACTCCGCTCACCGTTTGGTGTGAATAAAGCGACAGGTTTGCCGAAAACACGCTGTCCACCGCGTACTGCTCCGACAGGCGCATAATACTTTCACTCAACCGTGGATCATTGAGGTAATTATCGGCTTCAAATAAGGGCGCATCGCTAATCACGTTATGCAGTGGCAAGCCAATGAACAAAAACCGATGCTGCGCTTCCGAGGCAGCCAGCTCGCGCTCTAACCAATCTAGCTGCCATGAGGGAGACGACTTCCCCGTGCCATCCAAAAAGATAAAATGGCTGTTACCCGCAACGAAGGAATAAAAATGCGGGCCAAAGTATTCATAGAAAAGATAACTGCCAAAATCACTGTTTTCATGGGCACCATACGTCAGCACATACGGCACGTTTAACTGCTCTAGGCTTTGGTAAATCGCCTTGTAACTCTCCTGCTGCCCCCCACTCACCGCGTTCCCCGCTGACACCATAAAATCAATATCGCTGTGGTTCAGCCTGGGAATGATTTCATCCTGAAACACATTCACTGAATTATTGATATTACCTACCACCGCAAAACGGTAGGTGTTTCGTCCAGCGAGTTGCTCACGGATATCCGCCACTTCTCTAGTGTGCAATGCCTCAAATTCAGGCTCAGCAACATAGAGCCATATTTGGTGAGTCACCAGGCCCGTCACTAGCGCGAGGTTGAGCACAAACAGCAGTCTCAGCCAGCGCTGACGAGTCAGGCGAAAAGAGCGTCGAAGCATGTAGAGGCGCTTATTGAAAAGAAGACGTTAGAAAAGAAAAAAATCGGATGTTCAATTTGCTTCACGGCCGTTTATCGTTGCCAACAAACGACGCGAACCACCCTGCTCACGGTGTTCTCCCATCCATATTCCTTGCCAGGTGCCCAGCGCCAAACGGCCATCACGTACGGCTAGCGTTAGCTGAGTACCCAGTAAGCTAGAGGCGACATGAGCAGGCATATCATCGGGGCCTTCAAGGGTGTGGCGAAAATAGTTTAGTCCTTCAGGTACTAAGCGGCGAATAAAGGCATCCAGATCATGACGGACGTCAGGATCAGAGTTTTCATTTAATGTAAGTGAGGCAGAAGTATGCATTAACTGCAGGTGCAGTAGCCCTTGACTGCACTCGGCCAAGCACGGTAGTGCCCTAGCGATCTCATCCGTAATTAGATGAAAGCCCCTGGGCATTACCGGTAAGTGAATCTCTTGTTGATGCCACATAAACACTCCTTTGTTGTAGGTATTGTAAGGGCTTATTCGGTACAGAAATACCATAACCTATTTCTGCTTCTTGCCGGTTAAAGAGATGCCACAGGAAACCCTTCATAGCGCTCATTTAGCCATCCTGATAGATTTAACACTTATTATCCCATGCAGTCATTAGGAGCGTGTAATGCTCACTGCCGCACGAACACCAGGCAAGAAAGTGGGGAAAATCATTGGGCTTATGGCCCTCAGCAGCCTTGCATTAACTGGCTGCACCGGCATTCCTGACGGCACTGAGCCTGTCACAGGCTTTGAACTTAACCGCTATTTAGGTCAGTGGTATGAAATCGCCCGCCTGGATCACTCCTTTGAGCGAAACTTAGACTGCGTAACGGCCAGCTACAGCCTACGTGACGATGGCGGCGTGCGCGTTATCAACCGGGGCTACAATCTCACAGAGCAAGAGTGGAATGACGCTGAAGGCCGCGCCTACTTTATTGACGATGAAAACATCGGGCGATTAAAAGTCAGCTTCTTTGGCCCTTTTTATGGCGGCTATAACGTTTTAGAACTGGATGCAGACTATCAGTGGGCGCTGGTATCAGGCCCCAACCGTGATTACCTATGGATTCTCTCGCGTACGCCAATGATGGAAAGCGCGGTGGAAGAGCGACTACGCCAGCGCGCCGCCGAACTTAATTTCCCTACTAATGAATTGATTGACGTCGTACAAGATAATAGCTGTCCCGAACGCTAACCACAGAAGGAGCCACTATGGCCCACCGCATTGCAGTCATCGCTGGTGACGGTATTGGCACCGAAGTCATGCCCGAAGGCATTCGCGCCCTGGAAGCTGCCGCACAGCGTTTCAACATTGACCTAGCATTCACAACGTTTGAATTTGGCAGCTGTGACTACTATCTAGCGCACGGTAAAATGCTGCCCGACGACTGGTTTGAGCAGCTCAAGGATTTTGATGCACTGTTTTACGGTGCCGTCGGCTGGCCCGACAAAGTGCCCGACCATATTTCGCTGTGGGGCTCGTTGCTTCAGTTTCGTCGCCAGTTTGACCAGTACATCAACTTACGCCCTTGCAAACTGATGCCGGGCATCAAAAGTCCATTAGCAGGTCGCGAGCCAGGCGATATCGACTTTTACGTAGTGCGCGAAAACACCGAAGGCGAGTATTCAAGTGTCGGCGGCAAAATGTTCGAAGGCACCGAGCGTGAAATTGTTCTTCAAGAGACGGTGATGAGCCGCGTCGGCGTCGACCGAGTTCTGAAGTATGCGTTTGATCTTGCCCAAACCCGTCCGCGTAAAAAGCTCACCTCGGCCACCAAGTCCAACGGCATCTCAATCACCATGCCCTACTGGGACGAGCGGGTAGCCGAAATGGCCAAGCAGTATCCCGACATTGCGGTGGATAAATTTCACATTGATATCCTAACCGCTAACTTTGTGCTGCACCCAGACTGGTTTGATGTGGTGGTCGGCAGTAACCTGTTTGGCGATATTCTTTCAGACCTTGGCCCCGCCTGCACCGGCACTATCGGCATTGCGCCCTCTGCTAATATCAACCCGGAAGGCACGTTCCCCAGCCTGTTTGAACCGGTTCACGGCAGGG
>NZ_JABUZF010000222.1:16283-22448 GCF_014897885.1 Halomonas sp. 3D7M
GCGCACCAGACATCGCTGGCAAAGGTATTGCTAACCCGATTGGCCAAATCTGGTCTGGTGCTATGATGCTAGAGCACCTGGGCTATCAAGAAGCCGCTGATACGATGGTGAAAGCCATTGAAGACGTGTTGAGCGAAGGCAATAGCCAAGTACTCACACGAGATATTGGCGGGCTAGGCAATACGCTAAGTCTGGGCCAAGCGATTGCTGAACGCATTAGCGGCTAACCAAAAAATGCCTCACTGTAAAAACAGTGAGGCATTGCGTTTCAAGCGTGTTGGCAAACGGGCGTTAGCTCGCCAGCTTCGCAGCAATTTCGGCGACATGCTTACCTTGGAAATGGGCAATTTTTAGCTCGCGATCATCCGGCTGACGTGAACCGTCGCCGCCGGCAAGCGTGGATGCGCCATAAGGTGTTCCACCGCTCACTTTGGAAATATCAAACTGCTCTTCAATACCATAGCCAATCGGCACAATCACCATGCCGTGATGGGCCAACGTTGTCCAAGTGGAGGTAATGGTCATTTCATCACCGCCGCCAGTCCCGGTAGAGGTAAACACACTCGCCACCTTGCCGCGCAGCGCGCCCTTGGCCCACAACCCACCGGTTTGATCTAAGAAGGTACGCATCTGGCCAGCCATATTGCCGAACCGCGTTGGCGTGCCAAAAATGATTGCGTCGTAGTCAGCAAGCTCCTGTGGCGTCGCTTCTGGCGTCGTGAAGTCCTGCTTACCGCCAGCATTCTTGAAGGCTTCTTCTGGCATAGTCTCGGGCACACGTTTAACGGTAACTTCCACACCATCAACGCTTTCAGCGCCCTCTGCCACCGAGGCCGCTAGCGTATCAATATGCCCATACATGGAATAATAAAGAACTAATACCTTTGCCATTACCCACTCCTTGTAGTGTTTGCTGGTAGCGCTGTGTCTTGCCCGTCTTGAGCTTATGAAAAGGTCTTATGAAACGGGCTTATGAAAATCTGTTAATAAAATAGCTCAGCTTAGCGTAGAAAAAAGCGAATGTTTTCGATGCTCTCCTTCGATTTTATCGATTAGCACCCTTTCATATACAACAATGAGCATGGATACTTTCGCGCTTAATTTTCATGTTCGCACCTGCGTTTTTCATGCTATCGACGTCCCCCCTTGTGGTTAAGCTTCAGCGTGTTAAAGGTACAACATTACAAAAAGCTGACGCTCCCTGCTCAAGGAACACTTCATGCTTGGCCAATGGCTTGATTGGACTCTCGATGACAAACACCCTTCTCCGCGGTCAGGCCGCTTTGGCAGCGGCACCTACCAATTACATGCACCGGGGATTTTAGAGATAACCCCGGCGACCGTTCATCCAGCAGCTCATGCTTGCGTGTTTTCTGCTGCGATACACGGTAACGAAACAGCCCCCGTGGAACTGTTGGGTAACTGGCTATCTGCGATAGAGGCCGGTACGGTCACCATTGGTGCTCCCGTGCTAGTGATTTTAGGCAACCTACCTGCCTTAAAGGCCCAGCAGAGGTTTATTAAGACGAACCTCAACCGCTTATTTCAGCGCGAACTCGCCGAAACAGGCGAGGAACCAGATAGGGCTCGCGAGCTAATGTCAGCGGTAGACAGTTTTTATAATCGTCATCAGGCGCTGCCTAAACTGCACTACGATTTACACACGGCTATTCGCGGTAGCCTCTATACTCGCTTTGTCGTAGAGCCGTTCGCAGAAACCCTGATCAATCCAGAGCAGTGGGAATGGCTTGCTGCGGCGGATATGCAAGCGGTACTACACCAACACCAGCACAGTTGGACGTTTTCTCACTACAGTAAGCACTACCACGCTGCCCAAGCCTTCACTTTCGAATTAGGCCGCGTTGCGCCCTTTGGAGAAAACGATATGGCGGCATTAGCGCCGATGTTAACGCTTATTAGCGCGCTTAGCGCTGGGGAGCAGCCACCTAAAAAGCCCGCTGAAACAATGAGGTTTTTCCAAGTTCAGCATGAGCTAATGCGTCAGGCTGAAAACTTTCGTCTTTGCTTCGATGAAGATGTCCCCAATTTCAGCCGTTTTGAGCCGGGCACTTGTCTCGCCAAAGATAGCGTCGCAGGTGATTTTATTGTTGGGGACACGCCTCTGCATGTGGTATTTCCCAATGCAAAGGTTGAGATTGGCGCACGAGCAGCACTGCTAGTCGCCCCCACTCACGCCAGCTAACGAGTCACGCACCATATCAATAAAATTTGTTAAAAATGCTTTAACAACAATAACGTAGAGGCTTTTCCAGGCTTATCGATGTGTATTAAACAAACGTTTTTCTTATTAATCGCATAAGGAAAGCACGCAATACGCACAAGGCCTGATAGAATCGCCCCTTTTTTCGCGCTAGCCGCCTATCAAGCACATGTTTTAAACCTGTTGCTGTAGCGGCAACCCTGTACTGGAGCCACTGTTATGGCTGATACGCCTACCCCCCTTGAAGTGCGCAATATAAAAAAGCGCTTTGGCGATACAGAAGTTCTCAAAGGCCTCTCTCTCGAAGCTCAAAAGGGTGATGTCATCACTCTGATAGGTGCATCGGGGTCTGGCAAAAGTACCTTCTTGCGCTGTATGAACCTCTTGGAGCAACCTGACGAGGGTGAACTGTTCGTTCATGGCGAGCAGATTCGCTTTAAAACGACCAAACATGGCCGCGAACCTGCCGATTGGAAACAAGTCGTGCAAATGCGTGCCAAGCTGTCGATGGTTTTCCAGAGCTTCAACCTATGGGCCCACATGACATTGCTTGAGAACATTATCGAAGCACCTATTCATGTCCTGGGAAAACCCAAAAAAGAAGCTGTCGAACACGCACGTGCACTGCTCGAGCGCGTTGGGCTAAGCGCACGCGCTGATGCCTACCCAGCGCAAATGTCGGGTGGACAGCAGCAGCGCGGCGCAATTGCCCGAGCGCTCGCGATGGATCCCGAAGTAATGCTGTTCGATGAGCCAACGTCGGCGCTTGACCCAGAACTGGTCGGCGACGTTTTGAAAGTAATGCACGGCTTAGCCGATGAAGGGCGCACCATGGTGGTGGTCACTCACGAGATGAGTTTTGCCCGCGATGTATCCAGCAAAGTGATTTACCTGCACCAAGGCTTGGTAGAAGAAGCTGGCGCGCCTGCTGATGTACTGGGCAATCCGCAATCACCGCGCTTAAAGCAATTTCTGGCCCCCAAATATTGATCAGCGAGGCACACCATGCTTGATTTGCAAGGTTATGGCCCCCGCCTGATCGAAGGGGCGGGCGTTACCATTCAATTAGCGGTTCTATCGCTTATTCTAGCCATTGTGCTTGGCTTGTTAACAGCGACTGCCAAAATGTCACGCAGCTGGCTCCTGCACCGCACTGCGACGGTATACACCACCGTTATTCGCGGCGTACCAGACTTGGTGCTGATGATGCTGCTGTTCTTTGGTGGTCAGATCGGTGTTAACGCCATTAGCGATATGCTTTATGACCATTATGACATTGATATCTATATTAATTTCAATGCATTCGCGGCGGGTGTTCTGACAATTGGGTTCATTTTTGGCGCTTACATGGGTGAAACCTTCCGCGGCGCTTTCATGGCAGTGGATAACGGCCAGATTGAAGCGGGAAAAGCGTACGGTATGAGCAGTGCGTTGGTATTTCGGCGTATTCGCTTTCCGCAAATGATGCGCCACGCACTCCCTGGCTTATCTAACAACTGGATGGTGCTGCTTAAAACAACGGCACTGGTATCAGTGATCGGTTTGACAGATATGGTTCGCGTCGCTGCGGAGGCTTCCCGAGCCACCCATGAACCCTTTACTTTCTTACTTCCCGTCGCAGCGGCTTACTTGCTGATTGCCAGCGTATCCGAGTGGATCTTCGTGCGGCTACAAAAACGTTACGACATTGGCTTTGGGGGGCAATGAGATGCTGGATATTTCTGCGTGGTTCAACGACCTGCTAGCTGGCAACGTAATTTTCACCCCAGATACGTTAGGCTACTACTGGGAAGGGCTAGTCACGACAACCCAACTGGTATTCCTTTCTTTGGTAGCGGGCTTAATACTGGCAGTGCCACTTGCCGTTATGCGCAGCTCAAAGCATAAGTGGATTAGTTTACCCATCTATTTTTACACCTATGTCTTTCGTGGCACGCCACTGCTGATTCAGCTATATATCATCTACTATGGCGTGGTGTTTGTTGACGGTATCCAAGAAACATTTTTGTGGCCAATCCTGCGGGAAGCTTTCTACCCCGCGCTGATTGCCTTCACGCTTAATACGGCGGCCTATACGACTGAGATTTTCCGAGGGGCTATCAAAGCGACATCCAAAGGGGAAATTGAAGCTGCCAGGGCTTACGGCATGTCACAGAACCTGATGATGCGGCGTATTATTCTGCCCAGCGCTTTCCGACGTGCCCTGCCCGCCTATGGCAACGAAGTTATCTTTATGCTGCATGCCAGCGCCATTGCCAGCGTCGTCACGCTAATGGATCTGACTGGGGCTGCACGCTTCGTTTATGCCCGCTTCTACGCACCGTTTGATGCTTTCTTATTTGTAGCAGTGATCTATCTTTGCCTCACATTTGCCATTTTGTACTTCTTCCGTTTCCTGGAGAAAAAGCTGTTGGCCCACTTAAGGCCGCAAAATAACTAGCATCACGAGAACCGTATCAAGAGCACTTAACAACAAAAGCATCGAGTGATAAAAACAGCCTCGTTTGTTGCACCGTCAAACAAACGTTGGTTCATAGCAACGCTCCCTCTTTTCGTTCGCCCTAACCTAGGGTACGTTAAAGGGGATCACCTCTAGTGAACCTGCTTTCTACGGAGTATAAGAATGAAGAAATTACTAACAGTATCTGTGCTTGGTTTAGCCATTGCCGCGGCCTCTTCTGCCCAGGCGCGGGATTACGACCATGTACGTATTGGCGTCGACGTTCCCTACGAACCAATGGAATACCGCACAGCCGATGGTGAACTGACTGGTTTTGATATCGACCTTGGCAACGCCCTATGTGATCAGATGGGTGTGACCTGTGAGTGGGTCGAGCAAGAGTGGGATGGCATTGTTCCTGGCCTTCTATCGCGCAACTACGATGCCATTATGTCGTCGATGACCATCAATGAAGAGCGGCGCCAGACACTGCTCTTCTCCGACCCCTATATCACCATGCCCGGCGCTTGGTTCGCTCCAGCAGACAGCGACCTAGAAGAGGCTACAGTGGAAACCCTTGAGGGTTTATCCATTGGCGTACAGCGCGGCACCACCTATGACAACTTCGCCACCGATACCCTCGGCGACACCGCGACTATCAACCGCTACTCCACCGCCGATGATATGGTGCTGGATATGGACGCCGAGCGCCTGGACGCTGTCTTCCTAGAGTTTTCAGTGGGTAAATCTACCCTGCTTGAAAACGAAGATAGCGACTACAAGGTGGTCGGAGAGATGGTTACCGAGCCCAAGGAAGTTTTCGGTGAAGGTTTTGGTATTGCCTTCCGTCAGCGTGACGAAGCCCTCGCTGAGAAATTCAACGAAGCCCTTGCTGAATTGAAAGAAAACGGCACTTACGACGAAATTTTCGCTCGCTACTTTGGCGAAGAGTAAGCGCTAATAGCCTGTGTATGCCTCCCCATCTCGGGGAGGCTTATACCGCGAGAAGCTATCATGCACACTTAGCTTCTTTTCTTCTTTCAGCGCCATTCTGGTTGCAATTGCCAGCTCTAGGCGCACTTCCCCTCCCAGGTACTAGCGGCGATATCACCTGCTTTTAGCTGAACGAATGGTTCGACGAATAGCCTTCCCCTCTTTGCCCCCGTGCCACCTAACGCCTCTAGCGTGATTGTGTAATGCACAATTTTGAACACAAAAGCTGAGATTTAATTGCTGCAAAGCGACTCGTTCCGCAACTGCCGAGGCCAACTTTTGTACCCGCTCTCACGTGACCAGTTCGACCCTGCCCTGCGCCCGCGCTACGGCTTCGGCATGGGCGAGCGCTCGGCTGGCAATATCGGGGCGTCCCGCCTTTTGAGCCAGTCCCGCACGCAGTCGGTGAAGCTCGGCCAAGTACCAGCGTTCGCCGCTCGACCGGACGATTGCGAAAGCCTGACGCAAGGCATGCATTCCAGCGACTGGATCACCCATATTTCCCGCGACC
>NZ_JABUZF010000218.1:0-1388 GCF_014897885.1 Halomonas sp. 3D7M
GGCTGTTGCCGGTAAACAGTTGGTAGCCAAACCAGGGCACGTTGTGGCCGCCGCTCAGGGCGTTCAGCCACAGGGAGACTTCCGCTAGCTCTACCGCGATGGGGTTGAGGTCGACCCCGTAGACGTTGTGGTCGGCAATGTGCATTTTTACCCGCTGGAGTTCGCGCGGGTAGTCTTCATGGGGAATGCGCTCCCCCAGTTCCTGCTGTTTGCGGGTGAGGTAGGATTCGGCCAGTTGGTTGACGGCTTCGTTCAAGAAGGCCGCGCTGCCCATGGCGGGTTCGCACACGGTTAGTTGGAGGATGTTGTCGGCGGTGATGTCTTCGGTCAGGCGTTCTTTGAGGGTGTACTTCACCAGGCTTTTGGTGAGCACTTCCGGGGTGTAGTAACTGGCGGATTTTTCCCGGTCGCGCCCTGCCATGCGGTAGATGAATTTGCCTTTGGGGTGGACGCGCAGGGTTTTCCGGCGATCACTGTTCAGATCGTACACGCGCTCTTTGTCGTCGAACTCTTCTAGCTGTTCGCGGGTAACAAAGTAGCCAGTATCAAGTTCGTCGGGGTTGATGTTGTTGCCTTTGGGGGCGACTTCAAACAGGTCTTGGGTGGCGAAAAAGCCCCGGTAGCTGAGCAGGGCTTCGTACACCGCGCCTAGCTGGTTGATGCCGAGCTGGGTGTAGCTGACGCGGCCACGGCGTTTTCTGCCGCTGGTGGGCCGGGTCAGCGACATGCTCTGAATCACCTGCTGCAGGGTTTCATTGCTGAAAGTAACGCGGTTAAGCAGCGAGGTTTTGGCGGGGTCGAATAGGTGGCTATCCAGCCCTTGCAGCGTAAAGGCGTTGGCGGTGCTTTCGTGCAGGCTGCCTTGGCGGTTAATGGTGTAGCCTTCGTAAATGAGCCGGAACATGCGCTGCAGGCTTTCATGGAAGTAGCTGCCACGGCGGCTCTCTTCGGTGGTTAGGCGCACGTTTTCCAGCTCGCGCAGGCTTTCCAGGCTGTAACCCATGCGCCAGGTTTCATCATTACTGGGCAGGTAGCCGAGTTCTGGCCGCGCTTCGATGTAGAACAGAAACAGAATGCGGTACATGGTGCGCAGGCACTCTTTGGAGAGCTGGTCGGGGTCTAGGGCATTTTCGCCACTGTAGATACCTTCCTTGCGCTCGCGGGCCTGCTCGATGAGCTGCGCGGCGGCTTCGTTACCGAGCAATTCAATGGCATGACGCAGGGCGTATTTGAGGTCGTCGGAGACCGCAAAGGCGTGCTTGTGGCTGTTTTCGTCCAGGCTGTCTAGCCGGCACTGGCCTTGCTTTCCACCGTTTTCAGGGGGCGCTAGGCTTTCCCAGTGCAGCAGCACGGCGGTGGCTTTTAGGGTTTTTTCGTCTCGGCGGCCA
>NZ_JABUZF010000218.1:1398-5374 GCF_014897885.1 Halomonas sp. 3D7M
TTTTTCGTCTCGGCGGCCAAGGATCTCTTCCCAATCAAAGCGCAGCATGCGGTTTTGCGACCACTTGTAGCGGTCAATCAAAATGCCTTGGCGATCACTCAACAAGAGCACCCAGCGCGGCGGATTTTCGTTACAAGGTGCCGACTGCCGGAACACCGCGTCGTTGAGGATGCTGTACCAACTGGTGTTCTTCAGCTTGTCGTGGTGCGGGCCGGGGCCGAAGAACTGGTTACTGTGCAGCTCCAGGGAGAGCGGGTCTTCGCCTTCGTTGTTGGCATCAAGCGCCCCTAGCACCCAGAGCTGGTCGCCCAGCACGCTGAGCACGGGTAGCTCGGCATTGGGGGCAATTTCGCGGTTTTCTGGCTGATAGGGTATGCCTAGCACGCTCATCAGCGCTTGAAAGAACTCCCGCTGCAGGCGGATACGTTCGGCGGCGCTGCGCTCGCTCTTGAGCCTGTGACGCAAGGCAAAGTAGCGCTGGTTTAGGTTACGCAGGCCACGGTGGGGGCTTGGGTCTTCCCTGCCTGCTTGTTTGGCGGTGTCTTCGCGGCTGTTCCACTCTTCAATGGTGTTGGCAAAGTCGCCCTGGAATACTTCTGCCAGGTAGTGCGCGCTGAAGAATTCGTTGTCGTTGGTTAAGCCTACGAACGTGGCGACGGTTTCTTGTACGGCCATCTGGTATTGCTCCCTTAGCCCACCCGGGCGGTTAGTCGTTTTCCCGGGTAAACACGGCAATGATCTGAATGAACGGCACCGGCTCGATGGTCAGGGTGTCTTGCACCCAGGTTTCATACTCGCTGAACACCCGCTCGATGCGGTTCATGCGCTCTTCCTTGCGGGCGGCTTTAAAGTGTTCGGCCTGGCCGGAGCGCTCTAACTGAAGGCTTAGCTGGTTAACCTGGCGGCTTTTTAGTGCGTTAAGCGCCGCTAGCTGTTCAGCAAGCTCTGCTTGTTTGGCAGTGGCGTAGGCCTGCTGGCGCTGCTGCATTTCGGCGTTGGCGGCCTGAATCACTGCCGGGCGAAGGGCTTCTAATGCGGCTAAATTGATCGGCTGAGCACGGTTGGGCAGTTTGTTGTTCAGCTGCAACTGCTGCAGCCACTCTTCGGCGCTTTGTATCTCTATCACGCCTTGCGCTTGTGAGGTGCGGCAGCGGATAGCAAACCATTGCCAAATAACCGGGTGGGCTTTGCGGTTGGGAATCAACCCGCTGACTAGAAAGACGCTTTCATCCGGCTGTAGCGCTTGAGTAACCGCTTGGACATCCGGCAGGGCAAGCACTGGCGCACTGTGACGGGCTACTTGGGCCAGCAGCTTATCTTCCAACCACTGTATGGCGGGGTGCTGGGGCCATAAATAGTGCAGCTTGGGCCAGGCATTTTCGTCCTGCCGACTGCGGCGGATCTCGTATTCAAAGCGGGCTTTATCGGCCGTGAGAATCAGGCTGCCATCTTGAGGGCGAATTTCCGGCGGTAAAAAGCGAAAGCGGTAGTCGAGGTCGTCCGGAGGCGTTAGGGTCAGTGTTTGCCGCTCTTGGTTAGCGCTAAATGCCACCTGCTTGCGCTCACGGTTAATGGCTTCTAACGCTTGGTGGGCAAAGGCGAAATCACTGGCAAACAGGCTGTAGCGCTGTTTGGTTTTTTGCTGCGTGTGCTGTTCAGCTTCTTCTGCGTTGGGCGTGCTTGCTTCTGGGTTAAGAAACAGCGCCAGCAGGTCGTCGCCTTCGTTGGTGGCATCGGGTTGGTACTGGGCATCGAAGACGCTGGCATCGGTGCCGGTGGCCATGGCCTCCATGGTCAGGCCTTCTTCGGCTTCGGCATCGTGCACTTTCATAAAGGTGGCGGGGTCACCGATATTCTTGTAGGCCTGCTCGTCTTTCTCTTTGAGGATTTCAAGAATGCGCTGGTCGCCGCGCACCTGGGGGTTATCGCTCTGGTTAATCAGGTAGGTAATGATCGGTGTTTCGGTTTGGCCGTAACGATCTACCCGGCCGTTGCGCTGCTGGAACACCATCAGCGACCAGGGCAGGTCAAAATGCACTAGCCGGTGCGACAGGTAGTGCAGGTTGATGCCTTCGCTTGCGACATCGGAACATAGCAACACGCGCAGCTTGCTTTCCTGCTTACCAAAGGCTTCCACGATGTCTTGCTGTTCGATATCGCTCATGCCGCCGTGCAGTATCCGCAGAGCATCTTCTTTAAGTTTGAGATCATCAATCAGCTGGCTGTGCAGCCAGTTAAGCGTTTCAATGCGCTCGGAAAAAATTACTAGACGGTCTTCAGTATTGGTTTTCTTCCAGCCGAAGGCGCTGCTTTTCAGCAGCTTGATCAGTTCGCGGTATTTATTGAAACTTTCTGGCGTGACGTTTCGCAGCGCTAACAGTAACGATTGCAGCGATTGAATTTCATGCTGTTCGTCTTCGCTTATCTGCTTATGCTCAGACCCACGGCCTGCTAGCTTTTTAATGCGTTGTTCAACCGACACTTTGGCCGCTGCTGGCGAGCTAAACAGGGATTTTTGCAAACCAATGCGCACTAGCTGGCCGTTTTTGGTGGCGCTGTGCTCACCCCTGTAGGTGAAAGGCACCTCTAATAACGCTTGATAGGCGGCTTCTTCTTGAGGCGAGGCATCCAGGTAAATATCATTCACTACCCGCTCTTTGAACTCTTGCTGCACCTGGTCGCGAATATCTTTCTTAAAACGGCGAATGACCAAGCCTTTGTCGCGGAAATCTTCTTTTGCGTAGTCGTCGGGGTCGGAGATCGCCGTGGGATCGAGCATGTTCATCAGACTAGCAAAAGAACGCGCTTTGCCGTCGTGGGGCGTAGCCGAGAGCATAATGAGGGTGTCTGAACGCCCTGCCAGCAGCTGAGCCAATTTGGCACGCTGAGAGCTTGAACCGCGCTCTGCTACGTTGTGGGCTTCATCAATCACGATGATGTCCCAGTAGGCTTGTTCTAAGTGGCGGCGGTATTCGTTGTCTTGCTTGAGGGTGTCGATGGAGATAATCGACTTGTCGTAGTAGTAAAATGGATTGTGGTTACCCGGAATATTGTTGCGTACCCGCTGAAGCCCAGCAGAATCTAGCCGCGTGAGCGGGATGGTAAAGCGGTTCCACATCTCTTTTTGGAACTGGGTCATCATGCTTTTCAGCGTGAGCACCAGGATGCGCTTGCCTTTGCCACGTCGCATTAGCTCGGTCATTAAAATGCCGGCTTCTAGGGTTTTGCCTAACCCCACCGCATCCGCAATCAGAATACGCTGGCGGTTCTGCTTCAGCGCCTGCAGTGCGGGGTCTAGCTGGTAAGGCACGGGGTCCATCGCGGCCTTGTGGCCCAGGTGAATGTTGTCATCTGCTGGGGTGATCTGGCGCAGCTGGGTTTCAATAAACAGGCGGCTTTTTTCAAAGCCTGGTGTCAGGTCTTGCTCTAAGCGGGTTTCGGCGGGGTCGAGCACACGAATAGCGTTCTCAGCTTCTTCCAACTTGGTCAGAAAGCGTGCGCTTTTGCCACTGACCAGTTCTGACAAGCCATCCACCGTTAGGATATAGCCGCCGTCATCACTGGCATCTGCGCGTCGAACAATCCATTCACAGTCACGAATGACCACGCGTGCACCGGGGGCGTAGAGAGCTGACATGCCTGTTTCCTTGTTTCAACCAAAGGCGACCAGAGGGGTATCAGGAGTGTAAGCGAAGGCTCCGACATTCCGTGTCGCACTTTGTCTGTCATGCTAAATAGTGAGAAAACATTAATAATAATGAGATTATCATTATGCTGAGCACGGATATAGGCACTGCCCTACAAATACTTTAGGTAATTTCAGTTAAGCCCCGGACTAGCTGGGCTAAATAATGCGCCCTGCACCTTATGTGGTTGAATTAATTGACCATGCATCACGGGATATCGATGCTAGCACCTAAAGCGTAGTTAAGCGGCAGTAGTAATTGCTGCTCTAGCCCGGATTTCTCACAGGGTA
>NZ_JABUZF010000226.1:0-2321 GCF_014897885.1 Halomonas sp. 3D7M
CTGCTCGATTTTTTTAGCGAGTTGCGCCAAACGTTTGCGCATTAATTTATGATAGTCGCGCCCCAGTGCGTAGCGTGAGACATAGGCACGGCTAGGTTGCCCCAGCACTTTTGTACTTTCTACTTCAGCGGGTAAGTAGTCCATGCGCACGCTGATAACTCGCTGGGTGCCGGGTTCAAGCTCCTCCGGGCGGGTGCGCTTGGTGCCATGTTTCGCCATAAAGCTCATGTCACCGTGGTGACCTTTTTCAAGCCAAGCATCTAGGTGTTTTTCATGAGCTGCTAGCTGAGTGTCTGTAATACCCACTTGCTGAAAACCTAACTCTCGACCCCATGTTTTGATTAGGGCTGCAAGACGCGTCAAGTCATCATCAGATAGTGAAAAGGTGGTGGAGTTTTGCATGGTAAATCAACGGTAGCGCGTTAAGCGCGCTATGCTAACGCATAAGTGGTTATCAACCTACTAGTGCCCAACTGTCACCAGATTAAGGAGAGATCGTGCCCACGTTAAGTACTTCCTCGCTACGCCCCCTTTATACAGCGGCTCAAGTGCGTGAGCTTGATCGGCGTACGATTGCCGGCGGCATTGAAAGTTTTGCCTTGATGCAGCGAGCAGCCTCCAGCGCATGGCACAGTTTCCGCTCCCGCTGGCCGCATGCACGAAGCGTGACAGTGCTGTGTGGTAGCGGTAATAACGGGGGTGATGGCCATGTGCTTGCGGCGTTGGCCATGCAGTCCGGGCTTAAAGTACAGCGCATCTCACTTAGGCCTTTAGAGGCGTTGACGGGGGATGTTGCTCGCGCTGCCGAGCTGGCATCGGCGGCGGGCGTCGGCTTGGACCAGTGGCAGTCAAACACCACCTTGGTGGGTGAGGTGATTGTTGATGCACTGCTCGGTACTGGGCTGTCGGGTGATGTTGCCGGAGAAATCAGGCAAGTGATTGAAGCAATTAATGCGTCGCATCAGCCGGTATTGGCGTTGGATATTCCCTCTGGCATCTCGGCAGACACGGGGGCTGCTATGGGGCTGGCCGTCAATGCAACCTGCACGGTGACGTTTATAGGCGACAAAATTGGCCTGCATACTGGCGATGCACCTGCTTATACCGGTGAAATTGACTTCCGTCCGTTAGGTGTCAAGGCGCAAGCGTTTTTTGATATACCGCCCAGCGCATGGCGTTTGGACGATGAACTTTTGGGTGAGGTATTCACGCCGCGCTCCCGTATCAGCCATAAAGGTGATCTGGGGCATATCGTGGTAATGGGAGGTGCACCAGGGTTTGGTGGTGCGGCGTTGCTCGCTTCTCAAGCGGCCGCGCGTTTAGGCGCCGGTAAGGTCAGCTTGGCAACGGCGCCTGAGCATGTGACTGCTAGTTTGATGCGCTGCCCTGAGGTAATGGCCCATGGTGCTCGCGGTGGCGCCGATGCGAGTCAGCTGCCTTGCCAGGCAGATGTAATCGTTGTTGGGCCGGGGCTGGGTCAAGAAGCCTGGGGGCAAGCGATATTGCAGAGTGCCTTGCAATTAGATGTGCCATTAATTGTTGATGCGGATGCACTCAACCTGTTGGCTAGTCGCTGGCCTGATGAGCGGCGTGATAATTGGGTATTAACACCGCACCCGGGTGAGGCGGCTCGGTTGCTAGGCTGTTCCGTCGCCGATATTCAAGCAGATCGCCCAGTGGCTGCCCGAGCCTTGCAGCGAGCGCGGGGCGGCGTCGTGATTTTAAAGGGGGCGGGTAGCTTAGTGGCGGGCCCCAGTGGGTTAGTGATATGCCCTTATGGCAATCCGGGGATGGCTAGCGGCGGCATGGGGGATGTGCTGAGCGGGATGCTAGGTACACTGGTTGCTCAGAACGACAATATGGAGCGCGGAGCATGGCTTGGGGTGATGGTGCATGCGCTGGCAGGCGATGAAGCGGCTAAAGCAACGGGTGAGCGTGGCTTGCTGGCAAGTGATCTGGCATCCTATGCACGAGTGTTAATTAACCCGTGAAGGCGGCCTACATGCAAGTGCAATTGAATAATGAAGTGTCTCACGTTGCCTTTGGTGAGGCATTAGGGCAGGCGCTGCAAGGTCACGGGCGTGTTTATTTAGAGGGCGACTTAGGCGCAGGAAAAACAACATTGACGCGTGGTATATTGCGCGCTTATGGCTACCAGGGGGCGGTTAAAAGTCCTACTTATACTCTGGTAGAGCCCTACGAACTGGGTGCGCAGCGCATTTATCATTTAGATTTGTATCGTTTAGCAGATCCAGAGGAGCTTGAGTTTATCGGCGGGCGAGATGTGCTTGCCGATGACGCACTCTGTTTAATTGAGTGGC
>NZ_JABUZF010000226.1:2341-11230 GCF_014897885.1 Halomonas sp. 3D7M
GGCCGAGCCGAGGTGAGGGTTGGCTCCCCGCGCCAGATTTGCGAGTGGTGCTGGAGGTGGCTGATCCTGGTCGCTTGGTTACGCTAACCGCAGAAACTGACTTGGGTGAACGGGTGATCAGCGAGATGGTTAGCAAGCATGGCAGTGAAAAGCTTGAAAGTGGTGTAACTCAATGGCTATAAACAGCGCACTAAACTACCTGACACGCAGTGTGTCGTTTGGCTGTGTTCTTATGGTGGCAGGTGTGTCATCGCTACAAGCGGCAACGGTAGAGAGCATGCGGTTGTGGGCGGCTCCTGATCATGCGCGTTTGGTGTTTGATTTGACGGCAGCCGCAAACGCTAATGTATTTTCCCTTGAGAACCCGTCACGGTTAGTCATTGATCTTGATGAAAGCTACCTAGACACCGATGTATCTACGCTGCCATTGGATGGGAGCGCCATCGATGAAGTACGAACGGGGGTTCGGGATGGTGGCGGACTTCGCGTTGTTCTGGAGCTTAACCGTGACATATCCCCACGTCACTTTTCATTGCCACCCAACGACCAGTATGGGCATCGTTTGGTGGTCGATCTTGAGTACCCTGGCGAGAGTGCGGTCGAAAACCCCATTGATCCGATAGAGGCGATGATTCGCGATCAAGAAATCCTTGCCCAAAGAGCTAATACTCAGGCTCAGGCACAGGAGCAGTCACCAGGGCAAGTGGTCGCTGAAGAGATAGTGCCGCCAACGACTACTACGGTTCAGCCAGCTCAACCGCATCCGCAGCGGGATATTATTATTGCTGTTGATGCTGGGCATGGCGGCGAAGATCCTGGCGCGATAGGTCCTTCTGGAACACGTGAGAAAGATGTAGTACTGGAAATTGCGCGACGCCTTGCCGCAGAAGTAAACGGTACGCGCGGTTTTAAAGCGGTACTCATTCGCGATGGTGATTACTACTTGGGGCTTCGTCAGCGTACCCAGCTTGCTCGGGATCAGAAAGCCGACTTTTTTGTATCGATACATGCCGATGCGTTTTCCAGCCCGCGGCCCCAGGGAAGCTCTGTTTATGCACTTTCCCAGCGAGGCGCAACGTCTGAAACTGCCCAATGGCTGGCGGATAGCGAAAACCGCTCCGACTTGATTGGTGGTGTTGACGGCAGCCTTTCTTTGCGTGACAAGGATCAAGTGCTGCGAGGTGTGTTGCTAGACCTCACGATGACGGCAACGTTAAACGATTCGCTGTCGATTGGTGGTCAAGTGCTCGACCAATTAGGCCGTATCAACCGTCTCCATAAGTCTCGTGTTGAACAAGCCGGTTTCATGGTGCTGAAATCGCCTGATATTCCGTCGCTACTTATCGAAGTTGGCTTTATTTCTAACCCTGATGAAGAGCGTCGCCTGAGGGATCCGGTCCATCAGCGTGGGTTATCAACGGCTATTTTCAATGGTTTGCGTGACCACTTCGAGCGTAATCCGCCGCCAGCAAGTCTATTGGCGTGGCAGCGCGATAATCAGCGTCGACCGAGCGGTAACGAGTACCGTATCCAATCGGGAGATACATTGTCAGCTATTGCCGTACGCCATGGTGTGCCAGTGAATCAGCTGAAGCAGGCCAACGATATTAACGGTGACGTTATCCGTGTTGGCCAAGTGCTACGTATTCCACGTTCATGATCATAAGTTTCTGAGGTGACGGTTGTCTGAATTGATCTCTTCGCCTACGCGCATTCATGTACTTGATCCTCGTCTGGCAAACCAAATTGCCGCGGGGGAAGTTGTCGAGCGCCCTTCGTCAGTGACAAAGGAACTGATTGAGAACGCCATTGATGCTGGCAGCCAGCGAGTTGAAGTGGAGATAGAGCAAGGCGGCGCTCGGCTTATTAAAGTGCGCGACGATGGTATTGGTATAGGTGAACAGGATTTGCCCCTGGCGCTTGCTCGTCATGCAACCAGCAAAATCAACAGCCTTGAAGATCTAGAGGGCGTGAGTTCGTTGGGCTTTCGTGGCGAAGCGTTGGCCTCGATCAGCTCTGTCTCACGGCTGGAGCTGATCTCTAATGCTGAAGAGGACCCCCGCCAAGGGTGGCGAGTCGTCGCCGAGGGGCGTGGTATGGAGGCGCGGGTAACGCCTGCGCCACACCCCCGTGGCACCAGTGTCGCGGTACGCGATCTGTTTTTTAATACCCCCGCGCGGCGCAAATTTTTACGCACCGAAAAAACAGAATTTGCCCATGTTGAAGAAGCTTTTCGTCGCCAGGCGTTATCACGTTACGACGTAGCTTGGGTGCTGCGTCATAACCAGAAAGTGGTGCATCAATTGCCACCAGGAGTGACGCCAGCCGCACGCGAGCGGCGTATTGCTTCTCTATTGGGTAAAAACTTTATTGAGCATGCTCGCTACATTGAACGTGAAGCGGGTGGGTTGCGTATTAGTGGCTGGGTCGGCTTGCCTACGCACTCTCGTTCTCAGGCGGATCAGCAATACTTTTTTGTCAATGGTCGCGTCGTTCGTGATCGGTTGGTTGCCCATGCTGTTCGTCAGGCTTATCGCGACGTGTTGTATAACGGTCGTCATCCGGTGTTTGTGCTGTACCTGGAACTTGATCCTGATGTCGTCGACGTCAACGTGCACCCAACGAAGCATGAAGTGCGGTTTCGCGATGGTCGGATGGTGCACGACTTCCTTTACTCTAGCCTGCACCATTGTCTTGCTTCTTCTAAGCCTGCTGAAGAAGAACAGAGCACCCCTTATGGGCATGAAGGTGAAGTAGCAGAGGCAGGTGCCACGGGCAACACCAATGAGGCTGACGTTCAAACGCCCGCTCCCCGTTGGCAGCAGCAAGGCATGGCGCTATCAGACTCACCTGAGCGCCACCCTGGGGCAGAGCGAGTGCGTCGTTTTATGCAGGGCTACCAGGCGCTGCATCCGGATCATGAAGAGTCGCTATTAACGCCGCAGCCGAGCGCGCCAAGCATTAATGCATCAAAAGCGACAGAAGTGCGTGAGGTTCCGCAGGCGATGCCTGAGCATGATGCAACCACGGCGCCGCCGTTGGGCTTTGCGCTAGGGCAGTTGCACGGTGTTTATATTTTGGCGCAAAACGCGCAGGGGTTGGTGCTCGTAGACATGCACGCTGCTCACGAGCGAATTGTCTACGAGCGCATGAAAAACCAGTTGGCTGCTGCTGACGGGATTGATAGGCAGCCGTTGCTGGTGCCGGTTTCCCTGGCCGCCAGTCGCGCCGAAGTGGCAACCGCTGAAAGTGAACGCGATGCCATTGCCCAGTTAGGCGTTGAGCTAGATGTGGCGGGTCCAGAAACTCTGCTAGTCCGGCAATTGCCAGCTCTTTTGGCTCAGGCAGATCCAGAGACCCTAATACGTCAAATGCTCGAAGAGCTGTCGCGGTTTGGACGCACCCATCAGGTTGAAGCACGCATTCATGAGTTGCTGTCGACCATGGCATGCCATGGTAGTGTCCGTGCAAATAGACGCTTAACCATTGATGAAATGAACGCCTTGCTGCGGGATATGGAGCGCACTGAGCGAAGCGACCAGTGCAATCATGGCCGTCCAACCTGGACGCAAATGAGTATGAAAGCACTCGACCGCCTGTTCTTACGTGGACAATAGCTGCGTGGTTAGTTAAGACAACGAAGGGAGTGCTAAGAGCAGATGGTTGACACACGCCCCTGGGCGATTTTTCTAATGGGGCCCACGGCAGCCGGTAAAACCGACACGGCGATGGCTCTACATGAGCGTTTGGGGCATGAGCTGATCAGCGTCGACTCAGCGATGGTATATCGCGGGATGGATATTGGCAGTGCTAAGCCGAGTGCTGCCGAGTTGGCGCGTGCGCCGCATCGTTTGATTGATATTCGTGATCCATCTGAGCCGTATTCGGCCGCTGATTTTCGTGAAGATGCGCTGCAGGAGATGCGGCAAATTAGCGCGGCAGGCAGCGTGCCATTATTGGTTGGCGGGACGATGCTCTACTTTAAGCGTTTGGTGGAAGGCGTTGCTAACTTGCCCGCCGCAGACACCGCCATACGTCAACGGTTGGAAGCTATTCGGCAGAGTGAAGGGTTGGCGGCGCTTCATCGTATGCTGGCTGAAGTGGATGCCGATTCAGCGCAGCGCATACATCCTAATGATCCACAGCGCTTAATGCGCGCGCTTGAAGTATATTATGTAAGTGGGCGTCCTATGAGTGAGCTATGGGCAGAACAGCAGCCAGAAACCTTTCCCTGGCGGGTGATGTCGATAGCGTTAGCTCCTAGTGATCGCCAATTGCTACACAACCGCATTGCGGTGCGTTTTAAAACAATGTTGGCTGAGGGCTTGATAGATGAAGTAGCCGCCCTCAAACAACGTTCTGACATTCATCTTGGCTTGCCAGCAATGAAGAGTGTTGGCTATCGTCAAGTATGGGAGCACTTAGACGGTAAGTACGACGAAAACGAGTTGATTGAACGTGGCGTGATAGCAACTCGCCAGCTCGCTAAGCGGCAGCTTACGTGGTTAAGAAGTTGGCCGTCGCTTACATGGGTAGACTCACAGCAGCCTGACGTATTGGATAAGGTGCTGAAATTCGTGCGTGAAAGCGGTGCTTAGCGTAAGATAGTGATTTCGTAAGCAAGTGTTTTCGAGTGGCCGGCTGGCTCTTTTGACAACCCCAGGCCTTTCGGGCAACAAGATTGCGGCGCAGCACCAGTAGGGCGCGCCATTTATAACCAACCCCAACGACAGTTTTAGGGAGAGCAACATGTCCAAAGGGCAGTCCCTTCAAGACCCGTACCTGAACATTTTGCGCAAGGAGCGCATTCCGGTCTCTATTTTCCTGGTGAACGGCATTAAATTGCAGGGCCAGATTGAATCATTTGACCAGTTTGTCATTTTATTGCGCAATACCGTCAGTCAGATGGTTTATAAACACGCTATTTCCACGGTAGTGCCTTCGCGCAACGTGCGTTTGCCGGCACAAGATCCAGCCGCGCCCGACGCGGACATCTAACACCGTTGGATAGCTAGAGAGTCCACGAGGTATTGATTGTTTTTTGAGCGCCCAGATGCCGGTGAAACGGCAGTACTTGTTCACGTTGACTTTCATGATGAGCAAGCACGTGAAGACCCGGGTGAGTTCTTAGAGCTCGTGCGCTCTGCTGGCGCAGAGCCCGCGACATTACTCACTGCTAGCCGACAGCGCCCTGACTCCCGAACGTTTATCGGGTCAGGCAAGTTGGAGGAGCTGCGAGCACTGCTCGCAGCTCACCAAGCAGAGCTGGTGATCTTCAACCATAGCTTAAGCCCCTCCCAAGAGCGCAACCTTGAGCATGAGCTCAAGTGTCGAGTGCTTGATCGTACCGGTTTAATACTCGATATTTTCGCGCAGCGGGCACGAACCCATGAGGGTAAGCTGCAGGTAGAACTTGCCCAGCTTGAATATATGTCCACTCGCCTAGTGCGCGGCTGGACCCACTTAGAGCGTCAGAAGGGCGGTATCGGTTTACGCGGCCCTGGCGAAACGCAGTTAGAAACCGACCGTCGTTTGCTGCGCGGGCGCATTAAGTCGATTCATAAACGGCTCGATAAAGTACGCAGCCAGCGCGACCAGAACCGCCGCGCACGTTCACGTGCCGAGATTCATAGCGTTTCATTAGTTGGCTATACCAATGCCGGTAAATCGACGCTGTTTAACGCGCTTACCAATGCTGAGGTATACGCAGCTGACCAGCTATTTGCCACGCTTGACCCGACACTTCGTCGTCTCGAAATTGCAGACGTTGGCCCTGTGGTGATGGCCGATACAGTTGGTTTTATTCGCCATCTGCCTCACAAGTTGGTTGAAGCGTTCCGAGCAACGCTTCAAGAGGCTGCGGAAGCATCGCTGTTGGTGCATGTAATAGATGCTGCTGATCCTGATCGTGATGCCAACGTTGAGCAAGTCGATCGTGTACTCAAAGAGATAGGCGCTGATAGCGTGCCAGCTCTCAAGGTCATGAATAAAATCGACCGTCTTGATAGTGCACCGCGAATTGAGCGCGATGGTCATGGCGTTCCTGAGGTTGTGTGGCTCTCAGCTCAGCAAGGGCAAGGCCTTGATTTGCTGCATGAGGCGCTAACCGAACGTTTAGCAAATGATGTTATTGGCTTTTCGCTTACACTCTCTCCGGAGCAGGGTAAGCTGCGTGCTGGCCTACATGAGTTGAACGCAGTTCGAGAAGAATATTTTGATGAGCAGGGACAGTCTGTTTTAGACGTGCGCTTGCCTAGACGTGATTTCAATCAGCTCATGGCTCAACTTGGTGAGCGTGCCAATACCTATTTACCCGTCGCTTTACGCGAAATTGACGAATGGTAGTCAAGTAGGCGGCATCGCATATACGAGCTTAAATATAAGTGAGCTTGGGTATGTGAAGCCTATGTGAACTCGGGTAGAAGTATGGTACAAAATTTATATAGTAATAATATTAAAAGCACCGTGCCTTGCTAACTGTGAGGCTAAGTGCAGGTGAACACCTGAGTGGAGAAGATGTATGGCCTGGAATGAGCCTGGTGGTGGCAACCAGCACGACCCCTGGAGCAGTGGTGGCCGACGTGGTAATAACGGCGGTGATCGTGGTGGAAGTAATGGTGGAGGTGATAATGGTGGCAACAATCAAGGTCCGCCCGACCTCGATGAAGCACTAAAGAAATTCCAAGATAAGTTAAACGGAATGCTGGCTGGCGGTGGCAAAAAACGTAATGGTGGTAACGGGAGTGGTAAAAGCGGTGGTGGTAAACCGCGTAACTCTCTAGCGCTACCTGGTTTGCTGGTCGTTGTCGCTTTAGCTATCTGGGCCGCATCCGGTTTTTATCTGGTCGACCAGTCTGAGCGTGGCGTCGTGCTGCGTTTTGGTGAGTATCAGGGCATCGTAGATCCAGGCCTGCAGTGGAACCCGCCGCTAATTGACGATGTTCGTATGGTGAACGTGACCCGTGTTCGGTCAGTTTCCCAAACGCAGTCTATGCTGACTCGAGACGAAAACATCGTTGAAGTGGAAATTTCTGCTCAGTATCAAGTGGCCAATCCACGTGACTTCGTATTAAACGTACGCGATCCAGCACTGTCTATCGAGAATGCCTTGGACTCCGCCTTGCGTCACGTTGTCGGCGGCACTGACATGATCGACATTTTAACCTCTGGTCGTGAAATTTTAGGTAGCTCTGTGGCAAGCCGCCTCCAATCTTATTTGGATGCTTACGGCGCTGGTATTCGTCTACAGACAATTAACATTGAGTCAACCTCTGCGCCTGCGCCCGTTATCGATGCTTTCGATGATGTTATTCGCGCACGTGAAGATCGTCAGCGTACGATCAACGAAGGGATGGCCTACGCCAATGCCATTATCCCTGCTGCTCAAGGCCAAGCGCAGCGTGTCGTTGAGCAAGGTCAAGGTTATAGAGAGTCGGTGGTGGCTGAAGCACAAGGTCAGGCTAACCGCTTTAACGCATTGTTGACCGAGTATCGCAACGCGCCTGACATCATGCGTGAGCGTATGTACCTGGATGCGATTGAAGACGTCTTTGGTAATACTCCCAAAGTACTGCTGGATGTAAGTGAAAATGCGCCTTTGATGTATTTGCCATTAGATCAAATGCGTGGCGGCAGCGCTGCTGGCAGTAATGCTTCTTCCGGTAACAGTGGTGATGGTAGTAGTGAATCGATTGATCCGCGGGTGCTTGACTCGTTGCGTGGAAGCCAGAGCAGCTCGTCATCCTCGTCATCAAGTAACCCCATTCGCAGGGAGGGCCGCTAAATGATTAATAATCGATCCCTGCTAATCGTAGGTGGCTTGGCCGCTGTGGCTTGGCTAGCTAGTAATAGCTTGTATGTAGTGGATGAAACTGAGCGTGCCGTTAAGCTGCGTTTTGGTGAGGTCATCGAAGAGAATATTCAGCCAGGACTGCATGTCAAAATACCGATCGCGCAAACGATTCGTAAATTCGATACGCGTCTGCTGACTCTTGATACTGATACCAGTCGTTATCTAACCCTTGAGCAGAAAGCGGTTATTGTCGACTCTTACGTCAAGTGGCAGGTGGTAAATCCCACGCGTTACTACGAGGCGACTGCAGGCGATGAAATGATGGCGATTCGCCTGATTCAGCCGCGCGTAGATGAAAGCTTACGTAACGAGTTTGGTCGCTTGAATCTTCAGGAAATTATCGCCGAACGTCGCGATGACCTGATGACAGGGCCTACCGCTGAGCTAGATGAGCTGATGCGTGATGAGCTTGGTGTGGCGATACGTGACATTCGTATCAAGCGTATCGATTTGCCAGAAGATGTCTCGGCTGCAGTATTCGAGCGGATGCGTTCTGAGCGTGAGCGTGAAGCTCGTGAATGGCGTGCACAAGGTCAGGAAGAGGCTGAGCGTATTCGCGCTAACGCTGATCGCCGGCGTCAGGTGCTGCTCGCCCAGGCCAATGAGCGTTCTGAAACGCTGCGTGGTGAAGGCGATGCAGAAGCAGCGGCAATTTTCTCTCAGGCTTATGGTCAGGATCAGGAATTCTTCGCTTTCTGGCGCAGTTTGAATGCTTATCGTGAAAGCTTCGCAGGTGATAACAACCTGCTGGTGCTGGAGCCGGATAGTGATTTTTTCCGCTATTTGCGTAGTGCGGTTCCTAATAACGGAGAGTAGTTATATGTGTGCCCAGCCCCGCAAGGTTATGCAGTCCTAGCGGGGTTCATCTGGCGCACAAACGTGATAGACTTAATTAACCGGGCGTCGCCCGGTTTTTTTGTGGCCCTCATTTCACTAGCGCTTGTCCATGAACGCCTAAAACGCGTCATGATGTAGCTGCTTGTTTGGGCCTTCATTGTCTCGCAGGATTGTTCACATGACCATCGCTGACCGCTGGC
>NZ_JABUZF010000226.1:11318-13832 GCF_014897885.1 Halomonas sp. 3D7M
CTGCTTGATCTCTACCATTGCTGGGGCTACGACCAAGTAATGCCGCCGCCGGTGGAGTTTTTGGACTCCTTGCTTACCGGTACCGGTACCGATCTAGATCTTCAGACGTTTAAATTAACTGACCAGCTAACGGGTCGCATGATGGGTGCATCTGCCGATGTAACTCCTCAGGTGGCGCGTATGGATGCCCACTCCCTGAAGCGGCAAGGACCGGTTCGATTGTGCTACTGCACGAATGTGCTGCGCGCTAAAGCCGACCAGCACCAGGGTGGGAGAAGCCCTGTGCAGGTAGGGGTCGAGCTGTTTGGTCACGCAGGTTTAGAAGCTGACAGTGAAATTATTCATTTGGCACTGGCCAGCTTAAAAGCAGCGGGCGCTGATGAAATTCACCTGGCGCTGGGCCATATTGGCATTTATCGTAGCTTTGTCGAGGCAGCTGCGCTTAGCGATGAGCAGGAGCGGGCGCTGTTTGAAGCACTTGCGCTGAAGTCGCCGGGCCAGTTAGCTGAACTCGTTCACCGCAGTGTCAGCGATCCAGCCTTGGCGGATATGCTGATAGCGCTTGGTGAGCTGCATGGTGATGCAAGTGTGTTAGGGCAAGCACGAGATCGTTTTGCCGGTGCTCCCGCGCCGGTGAGGGCAGCACTTGACCAGTTGGAAGCACTCTATAAAGGCGTATTGGCGCGCTTTGATGTTTCGCTCTATTTTGATTTAGCGGAGCTGCGTGGTTATCAGTACCACACTGGTATGATGTTTGCTGCCTATGTGCCTGGTTATGGCCATGCATTGGCCAAAGGTGGGCGTTATGATGACACTGGCCGTGCTTTTGGACGTGCGCGTCCGGCGACCGGTTTTTCTATGGATTTAAAACAATTGGCATCCCTGGCGCTGGCTTCACCCAGCCAGGGTGCTGTTTGGGCGCCTGCCCAAGAAGAAGAGTCGCTTAACGCTGCCATTGCTGCGCTGCGTGAGCAGGGTGAACGCGTGATTCAAGCGCTGCCTGGGCAGCGTACTGGGCCGGCGGAGCACAGTTGTGACCGCCGTCTTGAGTTTATTGACGGTCGTTGGCAGACAATGACCCTGACACAAGAGACGAGTGCATAATGGGTAAGAATGTCGTAGTCCTGGGTACCCAATGGGGTGATGAAGGCAAAGGCAAGATTGTTGACCTGCTCACCGAATCAGCCTCAGCAGTGGTGCGCTTTCAAGGCGGTCATAACGCGGGCCATACCTTGGTGATTGACGGTGAGAAAACGGTTCTTCACCTGATTCCCTCTGGTGTGCTGCGTCCAGGTAAAACCTGTGTGATCGGTAATGGCGTCGTATTGTCGCCTGAAGCGCTGATCAAAGAGATCCGTGAGCTTGAAGAGAAGGGCGTGCCGGTACGTGAGCGCTTGCGCTTGTCACCAGCTTGTCCGTTAATCCTGCCTTACCATGTGCGTTTGGACCAAGCCCGTGAAAAAGCGCGCGGCATTGCTAAGATCGGCACCACTGGTCGTGGAATCGGGCCAGCTTACGAGGATAAAGTTGCCCGTCGTGGTCTGCGTTTAGGTGATATGCTTCACCGTGAGCGTTTTGCCTCGAAGCTTGGCGAGGTATTGGACTACCACAACTTTGTATTGGTGAACTATCACGGCGAGCCGGCGGTGGACTTCCAGGAAGTACTGGATACCGCTATGCAGATGGCCGAAGAGCTACGGCCTATGGTCACCGACACCGTTAGTATGGTGCACGATCTGCGTAAAGCCGGTGAGAACATCCTATTTGAAGGTGCTCAAGGCTCGCTGTTGGATATTGATCACGGTACCTATCCCTACGTCACCAGCTCTAACACTACAGCTGGCGGAACGGCTACCGGTTCAGGTGTTGGCCCGCTTTACTTGGACTACGTGCTGGGTATCACCAAAGCCTATACTACCCGCGTTGGCTCTGGCCCATTCCCGACCGAGCTTTTTGACGACCATGGCCGTCATTTAGCCGAGCGTGGGCATGAGTTTGGAGCAACCACGGGTCGCGCGCGCCGTTGTGGCTGGTTTGACGCCGTAGCGTTGCGTCATGCGGTGCAGATCAACTCAGTCTCTGGTATCTGCTTAACCAAGCTTGATGTTTTGGACGGCCTGGAAAATATTCGTGTGTGCGTGGGCTATCGTAGTAAAGATGGCGATGTGCTGGATAATCCGGTTGATTCAGAAGGCTACGAAGCTGTTGAGCCGCTGTACCATGATCTACCGGGCTGGAAAGAATCTACCCTGGGCGCTAAGACGGTTGAGGATCTGCCTGCCAATGCACGTGCTTACATCAGCTTCTTAGAAGAGCAGGTAGGTACCAGCATTGATATTATCTCAACTGGCCCTGACCGTATGGAAACCATTGTCCTGCGTAACCCGTTTGAAGGCTAAGCTAGCACTCATGCATAAATCATTTGTGTGTTTGTAAGCTGCTGAGATAATTGAGCAGTTGAAAAAATTGAGTAGTTGAAAAAAGGGGCGATTAAATCGCCCCTTTTTGCTTTTT
>NZ_JABUZF010000226.1:13838-16688 GCF_014897885.1 Halomonas sp. 3D7M
CCCTTTTTGCTTTTTAGCATCCGGTCTGAAACTAAAAGTCGATGCCGCGACGGGCTTGCAGGCCATTGTTAAACGCGTGCCGTACCTCTTGCATCTCCGTCACTGTATCCGCCATTGCCACCAAATCCCGATGCGCATTGCGTCCGGTAATAATCACCGTTTGTTCATGCGGTCGATTGATCAGTGCTTGCTTAACGGTATCAATATCTAAATAACCGAACTTCAACATGTAAGTGATTTCATCCAGGACAACGAGGTAAGTCGCTGGATCTGCGAGCATTTTTTCAGCTTCTTGCCATACTGCTTGGCAAGCTTGTGTATCTGACTCGCGATTCTGGGTATCCCAGGTAAAGCCCGTGGCCATGATGGCAACACTGAGATTTGCGTCTTCTTCTAGCCGATTACGTTCACCGCACTCCCATAATCCCTTAATAAACTGCACGACACCGACTTTATAGCCATAGCCAAGCGAGCGAGTGACGGTGCCCCAGGCGGCAGTCGTCTTACCTTTGCCATTGCCCGTATTGATTAGTAACAGCCCACGCTGCTCGGTAGCGTTGGCCACTTTTTCGTCAACGCGGGCTTTCAGTTTTTCCATCGACGCTTTGTGACGTGTATCGCGATCGCTCATGGTCGGTGTCCATCGGTAAGTGATTAAGTAAATGATGGCTAGGTTAATTCATCCAGCGCCAATTTAATATTGCTATGGTTAAGTCTTGTATAGTTAATGGAGAATTCTGTTCAAGTTTTGGGGGTGCCGAAATTAGCGCTGCAAGACACATTATGTAAGAAATTGGCCGGGTGGGGGCTAGCTGCTCTAGAATAGTGGGTCATGTCTTACTAGGAATGATGCCATGCCCTCATTTGATATTGTGTCAGAGTTTGATCAGCACGAAGCGTCTAACGCTATCGACCAAGCAAATCGTGAAGTGCAGTCGCGCTTTGATTTCAAAGGTGTTGATGCCAGCTTTTCACTTGAAGGGGAGAAAGTTCAGCTTGAGGCTGAGGTTGATTTCCAACTAAAGCAAATGCTCGATGTGTTGCGCAATCGACTGATCGCGCGGGGGATTGATGCCCGTTGTATGGATATTCAAGACCCGGTGTTGTCTGGCGTGAAAGCTCGTCAGGAGGTCGTTCTAAAGCAGGGGCTTGATCAGGCTGAAGCAAAAGATGTGGTTAAGCGTATCAAAGCCAGCAAGCTAAAAGTACAGGCTCAGATTCAGGGTGAAAAAGTGCGCGTTACGGGTAAAAAACGCGACGATCTTCAGAGCGTGATGGCGCTTTTACGTGGCGAAGAGGGGCCTGAACTACCGTTACAATTCGATAACTTCCGTGATTAATTAACTCGATCGACAGTATTACGATGATGCAGCGTTAGGCGCTGCATCATCAAATAATTTATAAGCTTACAGGAGTCACGCACTATGTCTGATCCGCAGCCGGTTTATTTAAGCGACTATCAGCCGCCCGCCTACCTAGTTACCCATACCGAGCTGACGTTTGATCTTGACCCTGCAGCAACCCGCGTGAAAGCACGCCTGCAAATAGAGCGTCATCCAAGCGCTGATTCACAAGCGCCGTTAGTGCTTAACGGTGAACATCTGACGCTGATATCACTCGCTATCGATGGTAGCCCTTTGGCTGATGCTGCGTATCAGTTAACGGATGAGGTGCTGCACATAACAGATGTGCCAGAGACCTTTATGCTGGAGAGTGAGGTGGAGCTAGCTCCCAGCAGTAATACTGCGTTGGAAGGGCTGTACCAATCTAACGGCATGTATTGCACCCAGTGCGAAGCAGAAGGCTTTCGGCGAATTACTTATTACCCCGATCGTCCTGATGTGATGGCCACTTTTAAGGTAACGGTGATTGGTAACGCCACCAGTGAGCCAGTGCTACTCGCCAATGGTAACCCTGTTGATCAAGGTGCGTTGGAAAATGGCCGCCACTTCGCAACCTGGGAAGACCCGCACCCGAAACCCTGCTATCTGTTCGCTTTAGTTGCCGGTAATTTGCATAAGGTGGAAGATTCTTTTGAGACTATGAGCGGCCGCAGCGTGACGCTGCAGTTGTGGGTCGAGCAAGAAAACCTAGATAAAACTGAACATGCGATGGCCTCCCTTAAGCGTGCCATGGCATGGGACGAACAGACCTATGGCCGTGAATACGACCTTGATCTGTTTATGATTGTGGCAGTGAATGACTTCAATATGGGGGCAATGGAAAACAAAGGGCTTAATATATTTAACTCCGCTGCGGTATTAACTCATCCCAATACCGCGACGGACGCAGCCTTCCAAAATGTGGAAGGGATTGTTGCCCATGAATATTTTCACAACTGGTCAGGCAATCGAGTGACTTGCCGTGATTGGTTTCAACTCTCTTTAAAAGAGGGCTTTACTGTATTTCGTGATCAGTGCTTTTCCGCCGACACCAACTCGGCTCCCGTTAAGCGCATTCAAGACGTGTCGTTTTTCCGCACTGCTCAGTTCGCCGAAGATGCAGGGCCGACGGCGCATCCGATCCGGCCAGACCACTTTATTGAAATCACCAACTTTTACACCCTGACGATTTACGAAAAGGGCGCAGAGGTTGTGCGCATGCTGCGTAATTTACTGGGTTGGGAAGACTTCCGTCGCGGCTCAGATCTTTATTTTGAGCGTTTTGATGGTCAGGCAGTGACCATCGAGGACTTTGTGGGCTGCATGGCCGAGGTGTCTGATGTAGACCTTGGTCAATTCATGCGTTGGTACTCCCAGGCAGGTACGCCTGAAATCGATGCGCACGGTGAATACGATTACGCCCATGGGGAGTATCATCTCACTCTGCGCCAACGTACCCCCGCGACTC
>NZ_JABUZF010000226.1:16698-16963 GCF_014897885.1 Halomonas sp. 3D7M
GTCCCCCCGCGACTCCAGGGCAATCAGACAAGCTGCCGTTACACATTCCCGTACGTATGGGGCTAGTGGGCACCAAGTCGGGGCAGGACCTGACATTAACACTGTCAGGTGAGAAGCTAGGTAACGACGCTGTTATTCATCTCACTGAAGATGAGCAGACGTTTGTCTTTACTGATGTTGCTGAAGCGCCTGTTCCTTCACTGCTGCGCGATTTTTCTGCACCCGTAAAGCTACACTTTCCCTATTCGCGTGAAGACCTTGCGTT
>NZ_JABUZF010000226.1:17048-20587 GCF_014897885.1 Halomonas sp. 3D7M
TATGCTGGCGTTAGATGATCTAATCGCTGCACACCGTAATGGTGTTGAAAAGGTCATGGATAGCCGTGTTGTGGAAGCCTTTAGAACGCTGCTTACCAGCGCTATGAGCGATAAAGCGGTGCTGGCAGAAATGCTGACGCTACCCTCTGAAGCCTATATTGCCGAGCAGCAGCCGATTGTAGATGTGGACGCGATACACGCCGCTCGCGAATTCGTGCGTCAGTCGTTAGCCGTTGCGCTGCGTGATGAATTTGTCGCCGTGTATAAAGCGAACCAACGCGATGAACCCTACGCGCCAACGCCTGAACAGATCGCCCAGCGTAGCCTCAAAAACGTCGCCTTAACTTATTTAATGGCGATTGAGGACGAAGCGGGCATTACGTTTTGCGAAACGCAGTTTGCTGCGGAACATAACATGACCGATGTTCGTCTTGCGCTGACCTTGTTGGTTCATAGTGACTGTGATGATATCGCGTCTCCAGCACTGAAGACCTTTGGCGAAAAATGGGCACATGACCCGTTGGTGATGGATCAGTGGTTCACCATACAGGTGTCACGCCCGCAGCCAGATGTTCTGGAACGTGTTCAATATCTAATGCAGCACCCAGCATTTTCAATTAAGAACCCTAATAAAGTGCGTGCCCTGATCGGAGCCTTTGCCCAAAATCGGATTAATTTCCATCGTTTAGATGGTAAAGGATACGCGCTGTTAGCCGATGTGGTTATTGAGCTAAATCGCCTGAATCCCGAAATAGCCGCACGGCTGGTGACACCGTTAACCCGTTGGCAGCGTTTCGACGAAGAACGTCAGCAGCTAATGCGCGATGAACTTGTGCGTATTAAGCAGGAGCCTTTATCGTCAAACGTATTCGAAGTTGTTGAGAAAGCGCTGGCATAAGGTAAGCCAGCGAACTAACCATGGAGAGGGAATGCGCCGGTGACAGATACACAGCAGCACTATTTACTGATTATTAACGGTAAGTCTGCCGGTAACCCGGCGCTGCGCGAAGCTGTTGAAGAGCAGCGCAAGGCAGGGATGTCAATCATCGTACGTTCGACCTGGGAAGGCGGCGATGCCGCTGAATTCGCAGCCCAGGCGGTCGAGCTGGGCGCTACGCGGGTCATTGCCTGCGGTGGCGATGGTACCGTTAATGAAGTGGTTAACGGGCTCATGCGGATTGCTCATGATCTGCGACCAGCACTAGGCATTGTGCCGTTAGGCAGTGCCAACGATTTTGCTACTTCCCTCGGTTTGCCGCTGGAGCCAGGGCCAGCGCTTGAGGCCGCAGGACACTTGTCTCCAGCGCCGATTGATGTGATCAGAATGACCGCTCAGTCAGGCGCAGAAGAAGCGGTTAGTTATTACGTCAACATGACAACTGGCGGATTTGGCGCCGAAATTACCTCATCAACCCCCAAAACGCTAAAGCGCATGTTAGGTGGTGGCGCATACTCCCTAATGGGCGCTTTGAAAGCATGGCGGCACCGTAGTTATTGCGGCACGTTGCATTGGGGGGACCAGCAGCAAGAAGCATCGTTGTTACTTCTCGCGTTGGGCAATGGTCGCCAATCTGGCGGCGGGCAAGTATTAGCGCCAAGAGCTAAGCTCGACGATGGCCGTTTCGATGTGCTACTGGTCAAGGACTTTTCATCAGCGGCAGAGTTGCCGACGTTGCTAAATGAGCTGCAGCAGTTTCCAGCCGAAGGGCGCTTTGTGCGCTATTTTACCGCCAGCCAGCTGTCGGTGACGACTCAGCCAGATGACGAACCTTGGCCGTTAACCTTAGATGGAGAGGCGCGTCGCTATGAGCGATTTTGCGTCGAAGTCGTGCCGCTTGCCTTGAAAGTGCTGCTGCCGGAAGGGTGCTCACTATTGACGGCTAATGATCGCCACTAAGTGTTTTTTATTACTTGAATCACTGTTAAGGAGAAAGCCCAATGGTAAATCGCTTTTGGATGCCACTACTGGCCAGTCTCGCGCTGCTGCTAAGCGCCTGCGGCGATGCTCAGGAAGACGCCACGCCAGAAAACGAAGAGAGCACCTCTAGCAGTGACGTTGATGCTCAACAGGCACCTACTGCTGCAGATGGCAGCGAAGAGACGGATGACGCCGCTAGTGCGGATGATATCGAAGAGGACATTGAAGCGCGCCAAGCGGCAGAGGAACTAGAGGAGGCAGAGGCACTGAGAGATGACAGTAATGATGCATCGGAAGCTTCAACCTCGCCCAATAACGAAGAGGTGCAGGCGGATGAAGACACGCTTGCAGCGGACCCTGAAGATGCTCTCGATGAAGCCAGTGCTATGCCTGGCGAAACCACTCGTTCAGATGTCGATGACGTTATTGCTGAGACCGAGCGCCGCTTTGAAGAAGCTCAGCGTCGCTTAGATGAGCAGTTTCAAGAAGTCGAGCAGCAAACACCGGCCTTGGAGCCGATGGATGGTGACGCTCCAACCCCAAGTTGGGAAACGGAGTCCAGCTTGCCCGGTACGTCTGACTTAGATGATCATTTGGAGGCCACCGACGTAGATGCGCTAATTGAAGACACTGAGCGACGTTTTGAAGAAGCGCAAAAGCGTTTAGAAGAGCAGTTTGAGGCCCTCGAGAGTGAGCAGCCGATCAGTGAAAGTATGGAGAGTGTCGGTGAGGAGCAAGAAACTGAGCGTGCTCAGGAGTAATGTGCTTACATAATCAGGGAATATGAATAAGGCCCGCTGCATGAGCGTGCCTTGTTTTATTCCTCTGGTGTTAGACCGGACGAATGTTAGAAGCCTGAAGGCCTTTTTTACCTTGTGTTACCTCAAAGCTGACTTTTTGACCGTCTTGCAGGGTCTTGAAACCTTCAGCTTGAATTTCGGAGAAGTGGGCAAATAGATCGTCACCGCCGTCATCAGGAGAGATGAAGCCGTAACCTTTGGTCTCGTTGAACCACTTGACAGTGCCAGTCGCCATCGTCCATATCCTTAACATGCTTAATGATTGGGCATGCATCCATTGTGAATGCCTGCCAAAATTAATGTAGAAGCAAATAATTCAGACGTCCAGTTGCGGACCTAAGATTTTTTAACTTTTGGTGGGCTTCCTCTTATGATGCAAATCGGCTTTATCGATGCTCAGTTTGTCTCGTTCCTTGTGGCGATAACGCTGCTATCAGTAAGCCCTGGGGTTGATACGCTGCTCGTCATTCGCAACACTGCCCGTGGTGGTGTTCGAGATGGTGTTGCAACAAGTATTGCTATTTGCTGCGGGTTGTTCGTCCACGCAACTATTTCAGCGTTGGGTATTTCGCTGATACTGCTGCAGTCGGCCTGGGCATTTCATATGCTAAAACTGGTGGGGGCGGCTTACCTGATTTGGCTAGGCGTCTCCAGCCTGCTGGCGGCGCGTCGTGGCACTCCCTTGCCTGTTCAAGGCGTGATGACAAGCGGCTCACCAGTGCCATTTTGGCAACCCATCAAAGAAGGGTTGCTGTCCAATGTCTTGAACCCCAAAACCGTGGTGTTCTATATGGCATTTTTACCCCAATTTATTTCGCCTT
>NZ_JABUZF010000226.1:20676-24909 GCF_014897885.1 Halomonas sp. 3D7M
AAATTAGCGTGGTGCTAATGGTAGGTGGGGCTAGTAAATGGTTGGCCAGCGCTCGTTTTGCACAAACGCTCAATGCCGCTACCGGTGTGGTGCTAGTGGTATTTGGCGTTCGTTTAGCGTTAGAACAGCGCCCGGTATAACCGGGCGCTGTGTCAGTGGAGGGTGTGTCGAGGTTATCGGCTTACAAGCAGCGCGTGGTCATAGCGAACGGCCTGCTCACTCTCACTAAGCAGTGAGACACCCTCGCTGTTGCCGCCGTTTGCCAGACTTTCGAAAATAACCCGATAGCTCAACACGGCCTGCACATAATCTCGGGTTTCCCGGAAAGGAATGCTTTCTACAAACAGGTCAAACGATTCCATGCTGTTGTTGCCTAGCCATTGATCTACTCTGCCTGGTCCTGCGTTATAAGCGGCGGTGGCGGCCAACCGATTACCTTGATAGCGTTCCAGCTTGTCACGCAAGTAGGTGCTACCTAAGCGAATATTAAGCTCAGGCTCTAAAACGCCGTAAGGACCTGGATCATTTAGCCCCAGTTGACGACTAACTTGGCTAGCAGTGCCTGGCATTAACTGCATTAATCCCCGGGCACCCGCAGGCGAAAGGGCGACTGGGTTGTAAGCACTTTCACGCCGGGTAATGGCCATCAGTAAATAAGGGTCGACGCCGGTTATGCGGCCCCAATGTAGGAAGCTATCACGATAAGCCGCTGGGAAACGCCAATCCAGCGCGTCCCACATTTCAGCTGCAATCGTGGTTTGCACTAAGCGAGCATGCCACTGCTGGTGAGCGGCGTAATCGGCGAGCGCCCGCGCCTGATAAGGTGTGCCATTCTGTACGGCATATAGCCACTCGCTGTTGGCTAACCCATCTTCGCCTATACGTAGGAGTGCTTCAGTGCGCTGAACCACCGGCAGGCGTGCCGTTTGTGCCCTAGTGGTTTCGTCAAAATGGTTGCGTTCTAAGTTGAGCTGGTAGGGTTGGTTGAGTTTTTCGGCAGCAGCAAAGCCATAGAAACTTCGGTCGGTTGCTGCTTGTTGGTAACGCGCTAACGCTGCGTCACGATTACCCAGTTGCTCATTGGCCCTGGCTAGCCAGTACTGCCAGCGGCTACTTTCCTGCTGACTGCTAGGCATTTCAGTGATCCAGTGGACGACATCGGTCCACTGTCTTTTGGCCAGAGCGTCGCGAACGCGCAACTCTAATACGCGTTCGCTGTTCAGCGAGGGTAGGACGCTGTCGACCCAGGAAAGGGTGCCAGGAACGTTGCGTACGAGTGCATAAAACGCAAGTTCTTCTTCGATCGCTTGGCGGTCAGTATGGGCTAAGTTGAGGCGTGGCCCAATGGCTTGCCACGTTGAGAAGGCTGCTGGGGTGTTTTCACGCGTGTAGCGCTGCATGGCGGCTTTATAAAACGCCGCCGTGGCAGCGCATTCAGGGCCAAGACAGGTAGGTGCTGAGGCAAGCGCGCCTGATGAGTTTATGACCGTTTCAGCGGTATTCAGTGCTGTTTGCCACTGACTGCTCAACAACCCGCCTAGATAGCTGCTTAAGCGCTCTTCGCCCGCCTGCCAGGCGAGCATTTTACGCTCCCAAATTGCCGTGGCATCAATGGTGCCATCCGCGCGAAGGCGATTGAACAGCGGGTCGCAGGCATCTGGCTGGGAGCTACCCACGAGCCACAGCTCAAGCCCCGCTTCGCGAGCTTCAGCAGGTGCTCTATCCAAGAGAGCTGTGTAGTAGTAACACTGACGAGCAGTGCCTGTTGGTACGCCGTCAGCAACGGCAAGCAGGTCGCCAAATCGGCCCGCATAGCCATACTTTGCGATCGCTTGGCCACGCATCCATTCTGATAGCGGTGAATCAGCATGGCGCTCGATAAACTGCAGCACTTGACTGGGGGCTGCATTAGGCAATTGGCTACGTAGGCGATGGTAGTCAACATAGCCGCTAAGGATATGCCCCTCTATCGCGCGGTCATTGATCTGTTGCCACTGCTGTTGACGTGCAGCTTCAAGTGCCTCACGCATCGCTGAGTCAGATGTTGCCCAGGAGGCAGTTGGTAAGCCGATGAGCATTGCCGCAAATAGGCTGCGAAATGTTAATCGAAATGGCGAAGCTTGCATGGCACTCCCTCTTGCTCGCTAATGGTGTCTAGCCGCTATAGTGCTAGAACTGTATTGCTGGGTCGATGATGAACTAAATGTGCCAACAATGTTCTGATAATTACGAAACCTAGAGGATTCAATAACGATGGCACGAATGTCTACGTGGTGGTTGTTTCGACGGCTCAAAACACGTGTATGGGCAGTGAAACGCATTGGCCGAGCTCTAAAGCTGTTTTTGCCTATGACGCGTGACGTGCTGCGAGGCAGTTTTCGCCCTATTCCCTGGTCGGCCTTTGGGCTGATGGCGCTAGCACTTGCTTATCTTGTCATGCCTTTTGATCTTATTCCCGACTTTCTCGTAATGATTGGCATTGTTGATGATGTTTTGATCGTAGGTTGGTTACTTAATCGTGTCGATGCCCACCTGTCAGAATATCGTAATTGGAAATATGCAGAGCAAACGCCAGCCGCTTCTTCTCACTCACCTTCTTGAAATCCCGCCGCTTATCCCCATATTGAGTTCACAACCTTTTCCGCTCTTGCCTAACGTTAGGCAGGAGCGCCAAGCACAACGTGATTAATGAGGGCTAAGCGCATGACGACGGCAACCCAGGAAGAAACTCTTGGCTTTCAAACGGAAGTTAAGCAACTCCTAAATTTAATGATTCACTCCCTGTACTCTAACCGGGAGATATTTTTACGCGAGCTGATCTCTAACTCAGCTGATGCCTGTGACAAACTGCGTTATGCCGCACTTGATAACGATGCGCTTTATGAAGGTGACAGCGAGCTGCGCATTGAAATTGAGCATGATCGCGAGGCTAACACCATCACGCTACGTGATAATGGCATTGGCATGAATCGCGATGATGTCATTGCGAATCTGGGTACTATCGCACGCTCAGGTACCGCAGAGTTCCTAAAGCAGCTCTCTGGCGAGCAGCAGAAAGACGCTAAGTTGATTGGCCAGTTCGGGGTAGGTTTCTACTCTGGATTTATCGTTGCTGATGAAGTGACGGTACACACCCGCAAAGCGGGCACTGACGCCTCAGCAGGGGTCGAGTGGCGCTCAAAGGGTGAGGGTGAGTTCACCGTTGCTGATATTGAGTGTGAACGTCACGGTACTGAAATCACGCTGCATCTTAAAGACGATGCTAAAGAGTTTGCCGACGACTATCGCCTGCAAGGGCTAGTGCGCAAATACTCCGACCATATTGAAGTGCCCGTACGTATGCCTAAAACCGAAACGGCGAAGGACGACGAAGGCAACGATATTGAAGGCAGTGAAATCACCACGTGGGAAACGGTTAACGAAGCGACTGCGTTATGGGCTCGTCCGAAAAGCGATGTCACTGAGGACGAGTACAAGGCATTTTACAAGCACGTTGCCCACGATTTTAGCGATCCGCTGACCTGGAGCCACAATAAGGTTGAGGGTAAGCTGGAGTACACCAGCCTGCTGTATGTGCCGGGTCGTGCACCGTTTGACATGTTCGATCGTGATGGCGCGCGAGGCGTTAAACTGTATGTTCAGCGTGTGTTCATTATGGACGACGCGGAGCAGTTCTTGCCCCTGTATCTGCGTTTTATCAAGGGCGTATTAGATACCCGCGATCTCTCTCTGAACGTTTCTCGTGAGCTGCTCCAGCAAGACCCCAAGGTCGATAAGATCAAGGGTGCGTTGACCAAGCGTGCGTTGGATATGCTCAAGAAGTTGGCGAAAGACAATGAGCAGTACCAGACCTTCTGGAATACATTTGGCAGCGTGCTAAAAGAGGGGCCAGGTGAAGACGCCGCCAATCGCGAAAAGATTGCTGGCCTGCTCCGTTTTGCTTCAACGCATACCGATACTGCCGCCCAGGAGCAGTCACTGGTCGACTACGTTGAGCGTATGAAAGAGGGGCAGAAGAAGATTTACTACGTGGTCGCCGACAGCTTTAATGCGGCGAAAAATAGCCCGCACTTAGAGATCTTCCGTAAGAAAGGTATCGAAGTGCTGCTGCTATCGGACCGTATTGACGAGTGGCTAATGAGTCATCTCACCGAGTTTGATGGTAAATCGTTTGCCGATGTGGCTAAAGGTGAGTTGGACCTTGGCGATGTGGAAGACGAGGAAGAGAAGAAA
>NZ_JABUZF010000219.1:0-3492 GCF_014897885.1 Halomonas sp. 3D7M
ATCCCCCCAAAAATGCTGCCGCAAGCGGCGTAGGGCGCTATGCAGGGCGCTACGCGCCCGCCGCGCCCTGCTGTGGCACATCACTGCCAGTGGCCAAACAAAATCCATGACGTTATCAAGAAAACGTCAAAAACATTGTTTAGCAGTAAGGGAGGGGAGGCGCACCTGGTTAAATGCTGCAAACACCAGGTGGTATGTTTAGATGAGTGCCTCACTGGTTTGGCGTGCGTTCGCTCCGCTCACCATCACCCAATTTTCAGTGGAAACACTCGATTTTCAAATATAGCTGGCTGGGAGGAGGCAAGTTTCTTGCCGAACGGTTCAGCCAGCAGACAATGATCAATTTATACGGTTTTCCGCTTAACTGTACTTCCTGATTTAGTAGCGGGTTTTCTATCCACCTCTTGGGCTTCTTGGGCTTCTTGGGCTTCAACCCTGGCCTCCGCCTTAGCTTGTGCGGCTTCCGCCTCCTGGGCGCGTTTCTGAGCATCTACAGCGTGCTTCTCAGTTGTAGCTAGGCGTTCTTTCCACTCATTGCGCAGTTCTGTCAAATCACGTTTATGCGTTTCTGCGTCAGCAACACGGGCTTGTTGCTCATATTTGAGAGCGTCTAAACGTTCAGCGGACTGTTCTTTGAGTGCTTCTAACTTAGCGACCGCCACCGCCTGGGCTCGTTCAGCTTGGATTTTCTCAACATCAGCCGCTTTTAACGCTGCTTGAGCGTCTAACGTTGCGTTGTGTTCACGTTCCAGCGATTCGCTTAGTGTTGTTATTCGATTACGCGCCTCCGCTAATTCAAACCGTGCATCGTCACGTTGCGTTTCAAGTGTTTTTACGTGTTCTCTAAATTCAGTCACCAGCCTGCGGGCTTCATTGCAATCAAACACTGCTTCATCACGTTCAATTATCAATCTCTCCACTTGTGCGCGTAGCTCGTCAGCCTCGGTTTCCAGCGCTTCGCCTGTTTCTGCTAACTCATCCGCTGTTTGCCGCGCTTCTAGCGCGTCACTTTCAGCCTCAGCACGCGCAGCGGAGGCTTGACGCTCTATCTCATTTGCAAGTGCCGCCGCTAACTCGTCTGGGAGTTTCACAGCTTTACGCTCTGCGGGTATCTGCGATGCTTTCCATATCGTTAGATGTTTGTGAATAGTGTTTGGAGAACCTGTGCCAATTTCTTCACGTACAGCTTGAATAGTGGCTTTCTCACCACGGCCAATTAATGCATCCGCAGCAGCAGCAACTTGGCCAAATGAAATTCCAGTGGGAGCCATAGCGTATTACCTCGTATCGTATCGTATTTTGTATTACGTATAATACTATATACGATACGAAATACAATACAAAATAGCATTTTATTTCGTGCGCACGAAATAAAACGTAAAAAAATGATAAGGGGGTTTCCACCGACGCCAGGGAATTTCGTGCGCACGAAAAAAAACACAAAAAAAGTGACCTTTATCTATTGACGTTTATAGATGTGGGTTTATAATTTGAGGTGTCCCGTAAGAAAGCAGCATCCTAACTGAGTATCAAAATGAAAAGGCTACTAACTAACAGCGAATTCGGATTGGCAGTAAGGAAGCTACCAAGGTCGTTAAAAGCAAAAAACGTTGCCATTGCAAAGGCTGTGCTAGTGGAAGGGCAGAAGCAGTCAGATTTGGTGCGCGAAACAGGTCTTAGCCGCTCGGCAATTGCAGCAATAGTAAGGAAAGTAAAAGACTCATATATAAAACATGCCCAGCCACCAAAGGGTTGGGAAAAAATCGAGGTTTGCCTGCCTGCTCAAATGATAGCGATGGTAAGAGCGCTTGAAGAAGAAGCAAGAAGGCAGCACGAAGAGGAGGGCTGAGTAAATGGAAGTCATCGCGGTTTCTAACCAAAAAGGCGGCGTAGGAAAAACTGCTACTGCTGTACACGCAGCAATGTTTCTAGCAGAAGCAACAAAGGGCTATAAGGTTCTTTTCTTAGACTTTGACCATCAAGCGAATGCCTCAGATTCGCTAGAGAATTATTCTAAAGTTTCAAGCATTGTTGCTAGTGAGTTTTTCAATACAGCTATTCAATCTATTCACGCAAACCAAGGCGTGACGCTTGTAAAAGCAGATAATGCAATGGTTGATATAGACCGCGCTGATTCTTCCATTTTTTCAACGCTTAAAAAGAATATTGAGAAAATTAGCAGTGAGTTTGATTTTTGTATTATTGACACCCCTCCAACTCTAGGCTACCGGATGACGGCGGCGCTACTTGTTGCTGATTATGTTTTATCGCCAATTGAGTTAGAGCAATACAGCATTCAAGGCATTGCCAAAATGCTTAACGCCATCTTTGGTGTTAGGGATCAATGGAACCCCTCTTTAAAGTTTTTAGGTATGTTACCTAATCGCTTTAATTCCCGCTCTGTGGCTCAAATGGCTACTTTGGAGCGATTAGAAAAAGAATATTCGCACTTAATGATTGACGCAACGATAGGTTTACGTTCCTCTATTCCTGAAGCACTAAGTGAAGGTGTTCCGGTTTGGAAGCTTAAAAAGACAGCGGCGCGTAAAGCGGGAAAAGAATTTAAAGAAGCATTTGAAATTGTGCTTGAGAAAATCAAAGGAGTGAAGTAATGGCTGATTCAAAAGGAAAGGCTAAAGGCGCTGATTTACAAGGGCTGGATAACTTTAGCGCTTCGACGCTACTTGGTGAAAAAGCCGATAAAGGTGTTAACTATGCCCCCTTAAATCGATTTCATGAAGATGAAGATAATGCGCGGCGCTCTTTTGACCTTATTAAGCTTCAAGAGCTTGCCGACTCGATGGAGCAAATTAATCCCGCTACTGGTCAGCTTCGGGGCATACTGGAACCTTTGCAGGTTAGCCCACATCCAGAAATAGAGGGGGATTTCGTTATAAATGGCGGCAACCGCCGCTATCGTGCTGCGCTGATGGCTGGTTTAGAAGAAGCTCCATATATAATTAAGGACTCATTAGACAGCTTTGATAAATTCATTTTGAATGATCAACGGGAGGATTTGAGTCCTTTAGAAATTGCTTCATTTATTAAGACTCGGCTGGAGGAAAAATATAAAGCCAACGAGATTGCTAAAGCTTTGGGGCGGCATCCATCCTATGTATCAGACCATTCTATTTTCTTTAATATGTCTGATCACATTAGAGCTTTGTACGATGAGGGGCTATGCCGATCCATGCAAGCACTCGCATTGCTTCATCGTGCGCATAAAAAAGAGCCAGGAAAAGTTGAGGCTTTTTGTCTGAAAGTTTCGGAATTACAGGAAGAAGTTACTACCTCTCAAACGCGTAACTTTGTTAATACTCTGAAAAAAACCACACCTAAAAAAGTGTATCGCAACGCGCATACAGGGGAAGTCATCGAGGTTCGTAATAGAAACGATAAAACCTTGAAGTCTTGGTACGAAGAATACGGTAAAGATGTTGTAGAGCGTTGGCTAGAAACCGACAGCGAGCCAGGGGGCGACAACGAGCCAGG
>NZ_JABUZF010000220.1:0-852 GCF_014897885.1 Halomonas sp. 3D7M
GGTTGTTGCGTTTCACGAAGGGTATGGAAAGCACCGGGCAGGATTACCGCCACACTACCGGCCTCATGCATGGCAGCGATGCCAGTGTCATCCAGGTACTCAATGTGGTCAGCAGATAGGGCTCCGTGGCGTGCGGCCATGGCCGTTCCGCCCAGGTTAGAGAGCTGTTCGGCGTGTGCCTTGATGGGTAGGCCGTGGGCCTCGGCGGCTGCAAACACTCGCTCGCACTGTTCCACCGAGAAGGCGATTTTTTCGCAGAACACATCAACCGCATCTGCCAGGCCTTCAGCCACTGCTGCGGGGATCATTTCCTGGCAGACAAGATCAATATAGCCGTCGCTGTCATCTTTGTATTCTGGGGGTAGGGCATGGGCGCCCAGCAGCGTCGTGACGACGTTGACTGGCAGCATCTTGCCGAGACGGCGCGCGACACGCAGCATCTTGAGTTCGTCTTTGACGGTAAGCCCGTAGCCAGACTTAATCTCTACGGTGGTAACGCCGTCAGCAATCAGTGCTTCAAGACGCGGTTTAGCGAGTCTTAGCAGCTCATCTTCGCTAGCCTCGCGCGTGGCACGAACGGTACTAAGTATGCCGCCACCGCGTTTAGCAATCTCTTCATAGCTAGCCCCTTCAAGCCGCGCTTCAAACTCTTCAGCCCGAGAACCGCCAAAGACAAGGTGGGTGTGGCAATCCACAAGACCAGGGGTCATCACACCGCCACTGCCCATCTCTGTGCAGTTATTGGCGAGTTGCTCGTCGAACTCACTCATGGGCGACAAGGCGATGATGTGTGCCCCTTCGGTAATAACGGCCATGCGGTCGGGCAATGTCCGCAAGCCATCGAAGACGCTG
>NZ_JABUZF010000220.1:884-7586 GCF_014897885.1 Halomonas sp. 3D7M
GCCAGAGGCGACGATCCGTTGCATTCGGCATGAGGAGCTCCTTAAGAACCTTAATGTATATACAATTAAGATCAATAAGCGCTTCCTAGTCAATACGGTTAGTAGAGAAATGTCAGCTAGCGGTAAAGTGAAAAATGATTGTTTTTATATTTTTGTAATAAAATCAATTTTTTATTATTTTTTTGGTAAGGCTGATAATTTATTTGGTTAGACTAATGTCTATGTGTTTGTGAGGTTTTATGTATATACATTTGATGTGGGTAATAGACGTCAATGCCACGAAAAGAATTATGACGCTTGGCGATGCACCGAGGAGCGCAGTTTGTAGCGGTCGCCTGGGTGGAGTAGGCGGGCATAGCTGATGAGCTGCTCGCCTGACCACGTGCGCCGTACCATGCTCAGGCAGGGGGTGGCGGTATCAATAGCAAGCCAATCGGCAGTTTGCTGGTCGACAAGCACGGCTTCAACAGTGTGCTCTACGTCAGTAATCGGGCAGGCCGCTACCAATACTTCATTGGGTGTGTGCAGTGAAAAATCACTGGTTAAGTAGTTGGGTACCCAACGCGGGTTAACATAGCGGTTTTCAAGTTGAATAGGCGTGTCGTCTTCCAAATGCACCAGCAGCGTTTGAAACACGCGGCTACCCAGGCGAACGCCTAGCCGCAAAGCGACTTCGTCATCCGCTTCAATGGCTTCACATACCAGTACGTGATTACTGTAATGGTGTCCCCTGAAGCGCACTTCATCGGCAATGTTATAGACCTCGACCAGGGATGACTCTGCCTTGCGATCTGTCACGAAGGTGCCTAACCCAGGCTGGCGTGTTAGGTAGCCTTTTTGGACGAGATCACGAATCGCTTTATTAGCCGTCATTCGGCTTACCCCAAAATCTCGGGCAAGTTGCTCTTCGGGAGGGATCTGGTGGTGTGCTGGCCAGGCACCGCCCTGGATTTTCTCTAACAGGTGCTGCTGTATTTGCAGATAAAGTGGGGGAGCGCTGGTCATGAAATGCCTTTCAAATGAATCTAATGTCTAACTCTATCCAGTGTACCTTGTGCAAAGGCCCAGGGCATCCTGTTGCTGGTTGGGCGTGTATTATGTACGCGGATTTATTGGCGTTGCCTGATGCGTTTAGTAATCGTCAGCATCGATAAGAAAGCGCTTATTTTAGGAGTTATTTTGCGCCTAAACTATTCTGGAGCACTGCCAGAGCGCGTTGGTTTTTTATTATTACCGCGCTTTTCAATGATGGCATTTTTTTCTGCGGTAGAGCCGCTACGCATAGCCAATCGTATCAGTGGCCAAACGCTGTTTGAGTGGACGCTCTTTAGTCGTGATGGTGAGCCTGTCACCGCAAGCAATGGCATGACGCTATTAGTCGATCAGACCATGGGTGGTGGTCTCGACCTGCCATCGTTGGCTGTGTGTAGCGGCTTTGAGCCTGAAGATCATTTAAGCCGAGCGCTCATTTCATGGCTACATCGGCTTGATCAAGCCGGATGTGCCCTAGGTGGGTTAGACACCGGAGGGTTTATATTAGCCGCCGCTCAGTTATTGAAGGGTGAGCGGGTCACCTTGCATTGGGAGAGCTTGCCGGTCTTTCGTGAGCGTTTTCCAACGATTGAAACGACCGACGAGCTATTTGAGATCGGGGAGCGGCGTTTTTCCTGTGCGGGCGGTGCCGCAGCCATGGATATGGCCTTAGCCGTCATCGCCAGACGTCACGGGAGCAAATTAGCCGTCGATGTCTCGGAACAGCTTATTCATGAGCGGTTACGTAGCCGCAGCGACCAGCAACGGATGTCGTTAGCGCAGCGGTTAGGCACTCATAACCGGCGTTTAGTGGAAGCCGTTGCATTGATGGAAAGACATTTAGAGGAGCCTCTTGCTTTGGCTGAGATTGCACGCCGAAGCGGTGTGTCATCTCGTCAGCTGCAGCGGTTGTTTGAGGATCACCTTCATCAAACACCGCGCCAGTGGTATTTGTCACTTCGTTTGGCGCGGTCAAAGCGTTTGCTGATTGAAACTGATATGAGCGTACTCGCCATAGGGGTAGCCTGCGGCTTTAGCTCTAGTTCGAGCTTTGCCAGAGCGTTTCGTGCTTGCTTTGGCTGCTCACCGATAGAGGCACGCCAACAGGGCCGCTAACTGAGCGATGAACGACGCAGCTCTGTCGTTTTACGCGTAGATAATGTCGCTTTGTGTCGTTTCCATTGTTGTCTAGTCGTCAAACTTGGTGCGGTATATTGCCAAAAGAGGACATTATAATGAAGAACGCACTCGTTGGTTTTAAGGGTATGTCAGCACTTAGCGCCGCTGGGGTGGCAGCGCTTGCGTTGTCAGGGCCCGCCGCAGCCGACCTTGATGAAGTACGGTTTGGTGTTCCTCCCTGGCCAGGTGTCACCGTGAAATCTGAAGTAGCAGCGCAGTTGATGGAAGCGATGGGCTATCACACAAGTCAGCGTGACTTGGCCGTAAGCGTGATTCTTGAGGGGCTAGCGCGCAACGATGTGGACGTCTATCTGGGCGGCTGGTATCCGGTGCAAACCGATATGGTAGAGCCTCTGGTGGCTGATGATAAAATTGAAAAAGTGGTCTCCAATATCCAGGGGGCGAGCTCTGGTCTGGTGGTTCCTCAGTATGTTTATGATGCCGGTGTAACATCGGTGGCCGACCTGGACGCCTACCGTGACCGCTTTGGCGGTGAAGTTCAGGGCATCGAGGCGGGCACCGGGATTAATACCGCCATTCTGGCGGCTATTGATAATGACATTGCAGGTTTAGGAGATTGGCGTCTACGTGAAAGCTCCACCGCCGCTATGTTGGCGCAGGCAGAGCAAAAGATGGCGGATGAAGAGTGGGTGACCTTTGTTGGTTGGGAGCCCCACTGGATGAACGTCAGTTTCGACATAGCTTATCTGGATGATGCCGATCAGGCGGGCATTGCCCAAATTGAGAGCACTGTTTGGACTATCGTTCCGGCCAATATGGCTGAAGATGATCCCCAGCTGCATCGTTTTCTTTCACAGTATGTAGTGGATATTGAGGATCAAAACGCGTGGGTGCATGACTACAGCTATGAGGATCGTCCCGCCAACGAGGTAGCGTCTGAGTGGATTAGTGCTAATTTAGACACCGTAGAGACATGGCTGGATGGCGTGACGACTAAAGATGGGCAGCCAGCGATACAGGCGGTACGTTCGACTTACCAGTAACCAATATTTCGCGTTAACCGTTTGTTAAGCGCTTGGCAAAAATCTTGCCAAGCGCTTTGCATTTCAGGCAGGTTCGCGTGGGCATGTAGTGCCGCATGAACCATGTTTTTTGCACAGCGATAGCCTATCTGCATGCTGCTGTTCTGCCAGGACGCAATGGCTTTTTCAAGCGGTGCGGTTAAAGGGTCGTGCTCAACTGCAAGAACCTCAATCTGCATGTTTGGTGGAAATGTATCGACGTGGTTTTCAATCCATGGGCAGTAGCCAATGAGCGACAAAACATCGTGTCGGCTAAGTAACGGCGCATTGGCTCCCAGCGTCTGCTGATTTAGTTTGCCGACCGGCGGATAGATGAGTCCTAGCAGCACAGAATGATGCAGTAAGGGGGCTAAATCTATGGCTATGCGACCGCCAGCGCTGTCACCGACTACTGCAATGGGCTTTATGGCTTTAGCAACCTTGAAGCAGTCTTCTAGCATGTTGTGGTAGCTCGCCTCGGGCGCTAAGCGGTAGCTAATGCTGATAACGTGACGCTTTAGCTGCTCTGCTAGATTTGCTGCTACCCCATGGTGGCTGTCGATAGACCCCAGGGTAAACCCACCTCCATGAATGTATAGCACTTGGCCAAACTGAGCGGATGCAGGGATAAAGTGTCGGAGGACGATGCTTTCCCGCGCTTCGTCAGTGATTGTCATGCCTGACGGATTAGGTGGTGCAAACGTTTGGCATAGTTGGTCGTAGCGCTGTCGTGCTACTGCAGGAGAGCCATTTTCGATATCTTTTAAGCCCGCATCGAAGCGGGTTATAAAAGCGTTAATGTCCATTAGCGGCTCCACCAGTCAGTCGTTACTGCGTTGGTTTGATGCTGTCTCTCACTGACAATCAGGCGCTGCCGTTAAGCACGCCTGATGTCATCGGGATGGTTAGATCAACGCCTTCTGCGCTGTGCATCGAGCGTTTCGCGGAACAGCGAAATCAGCACACCAGCCGTCATCACTAGCACTACAACACTGAGTGGCAGGGCGGCTGCAATAAGGGCTGTTTGCAGCGCCGTAAGACCACCGGCAACCAGCAGTACCGCCGCCACTAAACCAATCACCACGCCCCAGAACACTCGGAAGCGTTTAGGCGGTTCATTATCACCTAACGATAAAATGGTGGTCAGCACTAACGTGCCGGAGTCTGAAGAGGTGACAAACCAGCTCATTAGCAGAAATACCATCATGGCGGAGAGTATCCAGCCAAATGTGCCGCTGCCGACAATGCCATCAGCCGTGGCAAACAGCGCTGAGGGTAGGTTCCAAGCGTTAACCAGCTCAATAATACCGGCGCTACCTGGGCCGTTCGTTGCATATAACTCCTGATACATGGCGTTGCCGCCAAAGATGATTAGCCAAACAAAAATGATCAGGGTAGGTACTAACAGAACGCCCAATACAAACTCGCGTAACGTACGGCCTTTAGAAATTCGCGCGATAAAAAGACCGACAAAGGGAGCCCAGGCTAGCCACCAGCCCCAGTAGAAGATTGTCCAACCTTGTTGCCAAGCGGCGGTTCCTTCCTCATCAGCGTACCAAAGTCCCATGGGAATAAAATTGATAGCGTAGTCGAGCATGGTTTCGCCGAATGCCATGATGAGCCACAGCGTGGGGCCTGCAATTAGGAAAATGCTCACGACCACTAGGGACACCCAGATATTCATCTCGGAAATAAGACGAATACCGCCGCGTACGCCGGATACGGCTGAGAGTATTGAGATAACTGAAATACCCGCGATAAGTATTAACTGGGTATTTAGCCCTGGGTCGACACCTATTAGCCGTTCTAAGCCAACGGCCATTTGGCTAACCCCAAGCCCCAGCGAAGTAGCGACGCCAAAGACGCAACCCAGCACCCCAAGGATATCAAACAGGTGGCCGATAGGGCCGAAGATGCGTTCACCGATAAAAGGATAAAGCGCCGAGCGCAGTGCTAGCGGCAACCCTTTTCGATAAGCAAAATACGCCAGCGACATACCGACAATCACATAGATGGCCCAGCCGTGAAGGCCCCAGTGAAAAACGGTGACGCGTAGCGCATCGATAGCGCGCTCGTGACCGATGGCGGCGGCACCGGCCATGTCGGCATGAGGATTGTTGGGATAGCCAAAGGCGCCAGTATCGTCAAGGTAGAACACGGGCTCAGCGACGCCAAAAAACAGGATGCCAATGCCGATACCTGCAGAGAAGAGCATCGAGAACCACGCAAAGTTGCTGAACTCTGGGCGGCTGTCGTCAGTGCCAAGCCTTACGCTTCCATAGCGGCTGAAGACAATGAAGGCGCAGACTGCTAGTAGCAGCATGACGGTAATTAGGTAATACCCGCTAAACGTGCTCTCAATCCAGGCGCGTGTTGCTCCGAACACGCTGCCCGCTGTATCTGAGCCAAGCCCGGTGAAAAGTACGAACAGCAGCACTAGGCCGCTAGCGGTTAGCGTCATTCCCTTGTGCATGCCTTGGAAGAAACCGCCTTGGGCGAGCTCTGTCACCATGTAGTCTGTACTGAGTTCGGCCTTGGGTGAGTTGTTATGCGAAGGCGGCGTGGGTCGGTGAGGGGAAGTTGGCGTAGCGATATGCTTGTCCTCTTGGGCCGGACGTCGGGCCGGCAATCCCGGTCAACCGTCCGTGCTGGCGGACGGTTCTCATTATTTTTTAGTGTTGCTTTGTTATGTGGTTTTGCCGTGTCGTTATCGCCGTATGGCAATAGTGCGGCCGGCCAGCTCTGGCCAGGCCGAAGGCTGAGCTTGGGGTAGAGCTGCAATGGCTTCTTCAACGGGGGCAGGGAAAGGCGCAGGGCGAGCGGTATTGATATCAATGCCCATCAGCATCTGCTCGCTGGTGGCAAGTAGGTTGCCTGTCTCATCCTGTAGCTTGAAGAAAGCATGCAGGCGTTTGGTATCGTGATCCAGCAGGGTCAGCTCCACGCAGAGTGGTTGCCCTTCGTGGGCCTCGCGGCGATAACAAAGATGCGTCTCAAGGGTGTAGATCGTGTAGCCGTAGCATGCTCGGCCTGCGCTATCTAAGCCGATATGCTCCATGAGTTCTTCTACCGCCAGTGAGAAGACCCGGGCATATTCGGCGTCGTTCATATGGCCGTTGTAGTCGACCCACTCTGAGGCAACGCGGCTTTGTAAAATAATCATTAGATACGTCCTTCCAAACCTTCGGCTTCAGGCCAATATTTTTGTACTAAGCCGAGCAGTTCCACCAGAAAGTCATCACGGCGGCGATCCAGCTCGGCCACTGAGCGACCAGCGGCTTGATGCTCGCAGCCTTCTACCACGCGATCAATAAGCTCGTTGGTAAGCTCGGGAGCTTCAAGCTTTGTCCACGGTAGTTTTAACGCCGGACCGAACTGTTCAAGCATGTGGCGCATCCCTGACTCGCCACCAGCCAAATGAAAGGTGAGAAAGGTGCCCATTAGTGACCAACGCAAACCACAGCCGTAG
>NZ_JABUZF010000221.1:0-3103 GCF_014897885.1 Halomonas sp. 3D7M
AGCGCTCTTGGGTCATCTGCAGGTTGACCCGCGTTGGTGCGATATACGCCAGGTAGCCGCCACCATCGATAGCAAGGTTTGAGCTCGCTTTACGCTTAAACTCTTCCAGCATCTTGGCGTCTTCGCAATAGACCCAGCGTGCGGTTTGTACATTGACCCCTTCATATAGACAGTCAACTTTGTACTCTTCCTTTAAGCGGTGGGCAACAACGTCAAACTGCAGCGTACCGACAGCACCAAGAATCAGGTCGTTGTTATCCATCGGCATAAAGACCTGCGTAGCGCCCTCTTCTGAGAGCTGCTGGAGCCCTTTTTGTAGCGCTTTCATTTTTAACGGGTCTTTTAAACGAACACGCTTGAACAACTCTGGCGCAAAGTGAGGAATGCCGGTAAAGCGCATATCTTCACCAACTGTGAAGGTATCACCAATCTGAATCGTACCGTGGTTGTGTAAGCCGATAATATCGCCTGGCCAGGCTTCCTCTACCTGAGAACGGTCTGACGCCATAAACGTTAGGGCGTCGGCAATTTTCACATCCTTGCCTATCCGCACGTGGCGCATCTTCATATTCTTTTCGTACTTACCGGAACAGACACGCAAAAAAGCAATACGGTCACGATGGTTCGGATCCATATTCGCCTGAATTTTAAACACAAACCCCGTAAAGCGATCATCTTGAGCGGTTACTTCACGGATATCTGTCTCGCGTGGCTGGGGCGGAGGCGCGTACTCAACAAACCCATCCATCATCTCTCGTACGCCGAAGTTACCCATTGCGGTACCAAAGTACACGGGCGACAGCTCACCACGGCGATAGGCATCAAGATCAAACTCATGGGAAGCACCGCGCACCAACTCGACTTCCATGCGCAACTCTTCGGCCTGCTCTTCGCCAAGTACAGCGTCAACTTCCGGGTTATCTAAACCGTCAATTCGCTTGTCATCTGGAATACGGCTGCCTTGCCCCTGGGTATACAGATGAATGACATCGTTATAGAGGTGATACACGCCCTTAAAGTGCCGTCCCATGCCAATCGGCCATGTCATCGGCGCACACTGGATATTCAGTACAGTCTCTACCTCGTCCATGACTTCGATGGGGTCGCGGATATCGCGGTCCATCTTGTTGATGAACGTTAAAATAGGCGTGGTGCGCAAACGGCAGACTTCCATCAGCTTGATGGTACGATCCTCAACACCTTTCGCACCATCAATCACCATTAACGCGGAATCCACCGCGGTTAATGTACGGTAAGTATCTTCAGAAAAGTCTTCGTGCCCCGGCGTATCCAGCAAGTTCACGATACGCCCACCATAAGGGAACTGCATCACCGACGTCGTGACCGAGATCCCGCGCTCTTGCTCCATCTTCATCCAGTCTGATGTGGCATGGCGATCATTACGCTTGCTCTTAACAGAGCCCGCTAACTGAATAGCATTCCCAAATAACAGCATTTTTTCGGTGATGGTGGTTTTACCAGCGTCGGGGTGCGAAATGATAGCGAACGTCCTTCTAAGTTCCGCCTCACGAGCTAACTGTGTATCTTTCATCTTACCTCTACAGAGATTTGTACTCAGCTATGCACTTAACCTAAAGGTCACCGACGCTGAGATGTTCAGAATGGGGCAGATTGTAACGTTATGAGGGGTTTGGTGCTATGTTCATTGAGTCAGCGCAGTGGTATGCCTAGCAAGTGTTTCTCAATTGCTTCAATCATAGATTTGGTGAGCGGCAAATGGGCTTTTTCTTTCGCCCATACTTCATGGAAACCAGCTACGGTTTGCTTGGCCGTATCCAACACCAACTTTTCTGGCAACATGGCTTTGGCCGCTAAATGCGATAGTTCATCCAGATTGAACTCACTGAACTTTTTGCTGCGGCTAACCTTTAACGCGGCACTATCATCAGCAATGTAGGGAATGGTCGAGACAAAGTCATATGCCGGTGCAATTGATGCAGAGCGCTTGTCTTTGTAAATCACAGACCAATTTTTCAAATGCATATCTGCATTGCCAATTAACGTATTGAATACCAACCTGCGAGTAAATTCAGCAATGTCTTCCTCTTGACCTTCTATGCCGATAACCTGCGCGATATTACGCATACTAGCCTTTTTGTATTTATCTTGAGGATACACGCCAAAGACTTGCGCAAAATCTTCAATATGTACTGCTTGCCCATCAGCACGGTCAAAACGCTTGATCACAAAGGCCTGAGCATTTTTAAACGAGCCGCCATACTTTTCGATTCCTTCCGGAATGTTGGCAATCTGGTTAATGGGTAGCAGCTGAATTTCCGGCACATCCATTCCTAACATTCGTGCCAATTCCATCATCGAATATTCATTTTCCGGTACGCCTTCAAAGCGAGGTGATGGCAATTTCACAATCCATGAGCCACCTCTACCCGTAGCTGGGATCGTTAAACCGCTATTAGCATGTTGTACTGCTGAAAATTTCAACTGCACACCCGCTAATGAGAAGCGCATCGCTGCTTCACATTTGGTTCCATCTTCTATTTCTTGATGCACATTAGGCGGCAGCGTTTCACCATCGGCAGTTTCAACAGTGATCGCTCCCGCTAAGTCCTGCCCTAACACCCACAATAGAAAAAACTCCCGCGCTGGGTTCACGCCAGCACGCTCTGCCAGGTAGTTACGCATCGTTTCTTCTGGCAGTAGATTGGAGAAAAAAGGCGTTAATTTGGTTTGGGTAGGTTTGAAGTTAGTGAGCAAACCACCAAGTGAATCTTTAAAGCCAAGCCCTAACACAGGCCGAGATGCATCACTCGCGTAAGCATCCGTAAAGGCAAATAGCGTTCTGTCATTGCCGACGTTGGTGATCGTTGCGATAGGCTCGCCGTAGAGCAAAACGTTTAGAGTGGACACATTGTTAATCATCGCTGTCACCATCTAAATGGTATGCAGGTGACACCTCTTCACCCTCATCCTGATTACCTTTGCTACTTCGAATGATCGACTTTATCGCTGGCACAGATTTTTTAGGCGCGACAAATAGCTCTAGGTCGAGTACACGCGCAAGTGCAATCAAGCTGGAAACCCTTAGGTCAACGCCTCCAGACTCGATTTTCGAGATATGGCT
>NZ_JABUZF010000228.1:0-1469 GCF_014897885.1 Halomonas sp. 3D7M
TCAGGCACTTATTAAACAAAAAAAACAGCCCAATTGTCTGCTTTAAGGCGCTTCACCGCCCATCATCTCAATTAAACGCTCCTCGCTCGGTAAGCCTTGAATCCGGTCGATACGTAAATTGCCACTGTCTGTTTCGCGCTGGAAGGCGCTGGTGGGCGTAGCGTACAGGCCTAGCTCCTCAAAAAGCTGATTGTTGGCATATACCTGTTCTTCAATATCTCTAGGCTGAGCGCTTGCTGAAAGCGAATCGCCGCTGCTGTGGTCATGTAGCGCAGCAGAAGGGTCGTCTGCACCTAGTATCGTGGCCGCCAGAGCGGGACTGTTCGGCGCCAAGATGCCCACCATAATATGGCGCAGCTGCACTTCACCAGCCTCTACCCAGGGGCGGCTTTGTTGCCACAGCTGGCGACAGTAGGGGCAGTTAGCATCGGTAAAGGTATAGATAACCCGCGGCGCGTTTTCATCGCCATCTTGAATCCAGTGGCTCTCTTCCAGTAACGCCCAGGTTTGCGCTTCAAGCGGCACCCGAACATGCTCCTCTATCTGTGCTTCGGTGAGGTCGTTGCCTTGATCATCCATTAGCGTGCCGATAATGGTGTGTTGGCCATCAGGCGTTAAATAAATCGCCAGCTCTTGGCCCTGCACGCTAGCACCGTAACCACGCATGCCCCCTGGCGCCTCAAACTGACCGTGAATCGTTATCCCCTGATTGGTGAGCGCTTGAACCGGCGCCGGCAGTTCTTCGGCATAACTCAACGACACGCTACTCATCGCTACAGTAAGCGCTAAGGTGCGCAATCCCGGCAAAAAAATGTGAGGCATAACACGTCCTTATACATGCGAAAAGTCGGCATCAACGCTATCGCCATTGATGATGATCGCGACAGTATCTCAGTCATCGATTATTTGGCGATTATATTGCCTAATTGCTGAGACATTATGCCGCAATGCACCTTTCACGTGTCTGCCACCATCCATCTTATTGCATAGGGAGGAAGCGCGGTTTCCTCCAGGGCGTTTTGCAGATCCAAAGCACGCCAAGTATGTTGGCTAAGTGCCTGCTCAAGTGCTTCTCCTACATTATCTAATGGCAGTAGCGTATCGGTGACATTAAACAGGGCAAGCAGGCGGCGGCCGTCGCTTAGCGGGCCTCGCTCAATGGCTAACACTTCAGGCGGCGTAGTCAGTACGCGTTGTGTGGCGTTGGGGTGGAAGCAGGGCTCTGTGCGCCGAAGTTCCAGCAAGCGGCTAAGCGCATGAAACACATCGTGGGTCGGCGTTGAGGGGCTTTCGAGTAACAGTGTTAGCTCATCACGCTGCCAGCGGCGTCGATTAATTGAGCGCAATCGGCCGCTGCGCTCCACTCCTTCGACATCGTTAAGCGTGCCGGTCAATGTATGAATATAGAGGGCGGGAATGCCCTGGAGCGTCAGCATAATAGCTTGGCTGCACAGGAAGCGGGCAATTTG
>NZ_JABUZF010000228.1:1605-1742 GCF_014897885.1 Halomonas sp. 3D7M
CACCAAAGCGATGCATCAGTTCCAGCAGCGCATCTCGCTCATGGTCAGGTAGCACTCCTTCTAAAGGACGCACGCCAATCCCATCATGGCTCGCGGTGAAGTTTAAATAGGTGCAGTGTCTGGGCAGTATCGGCAGG
>NZ_JABUZF010000228.1:1856-5779 GCF_014897885.1 Halomonas sp. 3D7M
GCTTCGTCTGGCGCCCCGTTGGCTAACCGTTCTAAGCCAAAGTAACTGATGTTTTCTGCGTGAGGGACATTGGTCTCGGTAATTATCAGCGTGCCCGGGGCTATTTCATCCACAATGGCGCGCAGTAAACGGACCACCGTATGAGTTTCGGGAAGATGGATGCATGGCGTTCCCAGACGCTTCCATAAAAATGCCACTGCATCCAGGCGAATGATACGCACGCCCTGTTGGAGGTAAAACAGTAAGATGCCAACAAACTCAAGCAATACGTCAGGATTTTCAAAGTTTAAATCGATCTGATCTTCTGAAAAGGTTGCCCACACATGGCGCGTGCCTCGGCGCGTGGAAATAGGCACTAGCAACGGGCTGCTACGTGGTCGAACCACGTCAGAAACATCGGTTTCTGGGTCTACTTCTATAAAGTAATCACGACCTGGCAAGCTTCCGGTTAAATAATCCACAAACCACAGAGACTCGCGAGACACGTGGTTTAGCACTAAATCGCCCATCACGTCATAGTGGCTTGCCAGCTCACGGATATGCTGCCAATCGCCTAGCTCTGGATTAACCTCACGGTAATGAATGACTGAAAAGCCATCATCGCTACTCCAGGGAAAAAAAGGCAGGACATGCACGCCGCTAATACGCTCCCCCAAATAGCGCTGAAGGAACTCATTAAGCACGGCAAGAGGCGGTGTTTCCTCTGCCACAATGGAATCACCGTAGCTAATGACCCATTGATCTTTTTCGCTCCATGTTGGTGCATTATCGCCTTCAGCCGCGGTATTTTCTGTTATGGCTGGCGCCTGTGATGCACTGCGAAAGTGTTCAATGTGTTGTCCAAGTCGGCGTTGTACCTCGCTGGCGCGGGGGCCGTAGAGGTGCGAAAGGAAATGGTGGACTGTCTGCTCAAATGGGGTCATAGGGATGTCCTCTTAAACAACCTACGACAAACGCTGCAGCTTGTGTGCCAAATCGTTACAATGCTAGGTTAACGCCGCGTTTAAAGAAGCGACTATTTTTGCTTGCAAGCGCCCTTAAACTGCATGTCGTTGTAGCGCGTGGCTACTCCGCTGCTAATAATAGTTCACAATATGCTTATATGTGCCGTTATCCGCACAGGCTGACACGCTGCACGTACTGACAACAGGTTGACTGCCATGCATTGCCCTTTTTGTGGTGCTAATGATACTCGAGTGACCGACTCGCGGCTGGTAGCCGACGGTGACCAGGTGCGCCGTCGTCGCCAATGCGCTAGCTGCCAAGAACGCTTCACCACGTATGAAACCGCAGAACTGATTATGCCGAGGGTCGTAAAATCCGACGGCTCACGCGAAACCTTTAACGAGAGCAAGCTGCGTGCAGGCATGTTGCGAGCGCTGGAGAAGCGTCCGGTAAGTGCCGAGGCAATAGAAGCCGCCGTGGAGCGTATTCGCCAATCGCTTCGTGCCCGCGGAGACCGCGAAGTTAATGCGCGGGATATCGGTGAAGCCGTCATGAAGGCATTAAGCAACCTGGATCAGGTGGCGTATATCCGCTTTGCATCGGTATATCGTAAGTTTCAGGATTTAGACGAATTTCGCGCCGAGATAGACCGTCTTTCTCAAGATCCAGGCGATCACCCTGCATCAGCCCACAGCGACCCAGATCGCGGAGAGGTTTGATGAACGAGTTGACGGAGAGAGGCTTTACCAGCGCTGATCATCAATTTATGGCGCGTGCTCTGCAATTGGCGGCGAAAGGGCTGTATACAACAGACCCCAACCCCCGGGTAGGCTGTGTTATTGTCCGCTACGATCAACACGCTGAAGGGCAGGTGGTTGGCGAGGGCTTTCACCTCCGTGCTGGCGAACCGCATGCAGAAATTCACGCGCTTAACGCCGCTGGTGCCAGGGCAGAAGGCGCAACGGCTTATGTCACTTTAGAACCTTGTTCCCATACAGGACGCACTGGCCCTTGTGCCGTTGCGTTAGCGGATGCCAACGTTGCCCGTGTGGTCGTCGCAATGGTTGACCCTAACCCTTGCGTGAGTGGACGCGGTATCAAGCGGCTTCGGGAATCAGGAATTCAGGTAGATGTTGGGCTGTTGGAACAGGATGCCCGTGCGTTAAATCCTGGCTTTATTTCCCGTATGCAACACAAGCGTCCCTTTGTACGTTTAAAAATGGCCATGAGCCTGGATGGCCGTACTGCCATGGGCTCTGGAGAGTCACAATGGATTACTGGCCCAGAAGCTCGTAGCCAAGTGCAGCGTCTGCGAGCGCGTTCAAGCGCTATTTTGAGCGGAGTTGAGTCCGTCATTATGGATGATTCACGACTAACCGTGCGCGCAGACCAGTTGGGGCTCGATAACGCGGATACAATTAGTCAGCGGCAGCCACTACGGGTTATTTTGGATTCGCGTCTGCGGTTACCGTTAGCGGCCGCTTGTCTTCGTGAACCCGGCCGCACATTGATTATTACCACTGAACACCACAGTGAAGAAAAACGCCAAAAGCTGGAAACTGCAGGCGCTGACATTAAGGTACTGCCCGCGGCTCAAGAAGGCCGAATCGACCTCGCCGAGATGCTGAGCTGGTTGGCTGAGCATGAGCTGGTAAACGAGCTGCTTGTTGAAACCGGCGCTACGCTGGCAGGCGCGCTGTTAGATGCAAATGCGGTGGATGAACTGCAGTTATTTGTTGCTCCCACGCTTTTGGGAGGCGAGGCTCGACCACTATTTGCGTTGCCCGGGATGACCCGCATGGCCGACCAGAAGCGCTTAACTATTAAAGAAATTCGAGCCGTTGGGAGTGACTGGCGCATCATCGCTAAACCGTGCACTGACTAGCGCGCCGGGCCAGAGCAAGGTACCCTGACGCGCGAAATCGCATGTGTTGCGACCACTTATTTTGGAGATTCCATGGCGCATTCCTCTTCAGAGGGGTTGTCCCCTATCGCTGAGCTGGTGGAAGATATCCGCCAGGGCAAAATGGTGATTCTCATGGATGATGAGGATCGCGAAAACGAAGGTGATATCATTATGGCGGCCGAAAAAGTTCAGGCCGAGCATATCAACTTCATGGCACGTTATGCCTGTGGGCTTATTTGTATGCCCATGACTCGCGAGCGTTGCGAGCAGCTAAACCTACCGCTGATGGTGCGTGATAACGGCTCTGGGTTTGGCACTAAGTTTACGCTCTCCATTGAAGCGACCGAAGGTGTGACCACCGGCATCTCAGCAGCTGATCGTGCGCGTACTGTTCAAGCGGCAGTGGCGGCGAATGCCAAGCCGACGGATATCGTACAGCCAGGGCATATATTTCCGCTGATGGCTGAACCTGGTGGTGTTCTACGTCGTGCTGGGCATACTGAAGCAGCCTGTGATTTAGCCTCTTTAGCAGGCTGCGATCCTAGCGGCGTCATCTGTGAAATCATGAATGATGATGGCAGTATGGCGCGTCGGCCTGAGCTTGAAGAGTTTGCTAAAAAGCATGGTATTAAAATTGGCACGATTGCCGACTTGATTCACTACCGTATCGTCAATGAACAAACGGTTGATGCGGTTGAAATTACCAGTGTGATGACGGCCCATGGGGAACTGGCGCTGCATGTGTTCCGGGACCGTATACAAGGTGCTCATCATTTGGCGTTAGTTAAGGGGCAGCCGACGCCAGAGCAGGCGACAACGGTGCGTGTTCACTTGGCGGATACGCTGCGTGATATCGTAGGGTTAATGAAAGATGAGCAGTGCCGTTGGGATGCCCATCGTGCGCTGGAAGAGATCGCTAATGCGTCTGCGGGGGTCTTTGTGCTGATTGACGATGGTCGTCCTCACCAAGACTTGAAAGATCAACTCGATATTTTTCTGGATCGCGTGCGTCAACCGCGCACCAGCGATTCGGACGGTTCAGGTAACTACTTAACGATTGGTACTGGCTCCC
>NZ_JABUZF010000228.1:5822-7844 GCF_014897885.1 Halomonas sp. 3D7M
AGGGGTAGGCAAAATGCGGCTACTCAGCTCACCGTGGAAATTCTCGGCGCTCTCCGGTTTTGATCTCGAAGTTGTCGAGCGTCTAGGACCCAATGACACGGCGTATGAGCCAACTTCTCAGCAGGAATAAATTGATGCAATCCCTTTCGCAAGTTGAAGGCACTTTTGTGGATGTCGATGGCCGTTATGTCATCGTTGTAGGCCGTTTTAACCACCATGTGGTGGATAGCCTGGTGGAAGGCGCTATTGATAGCCTGACACGCCACGGCGTTGATGCGGACAATATTCACCTTGTCCACGTACCTGGTGCTTGGGAACTACCGCTGGCAGTAAAGCGTGTACTTAACGTCATGAAGCCCGACGCTGTTATCGCGCTGGGCGCTGTTATTCGTGGTGGCACGCCGCATTTTGAATATGTAGCTGGCGGCTGCAACACAGCCATCAACCACCTCCAGCTTGAGTTCGATACGCCGGTAGCAAACGGCGTGTTGACCGTTGAGTCTATCGAACAGGCGATTGAGCGGGCGGGTACCAAAGCGGGTAATAAAGGTACGGAAGCCGCAATGGCAGCGATGGAGATGGTCTCATTACTGCGAGCATTGCCGCTAGGAGACAACCAATGAGCGAACGTCGTGAGCGTAAGCCCTCTGCCGCGCAGCTAGGGCGCCACGCCGCGCGTGAGTTAGCGGTTCAGGGGATTTACCAGTGGCAAATGACAGGGAAATCGATCACCACTATCGAAGCTGAGTTTCGTAGTCAGGTGGCAGATGATGACCTGGAAGATTACGAAAACTGGGTGAAAGTAATGGAAATCGCTGATAAGGCGCTTTTCCATGAACTGCTGCATAACACGGTTCGGTTCAAAGCGGAGTTAGATCGTGAAATTGCGCCGCTGCTCGACCGACGCCTCGAAGATCTTGATGCTGTTGAGCTAGCTATCCTGCGCTTGGGTGCCTATGAGCTTTCTCGGCGGATGGAAGTACCCTACCGAGTAGTGATTAACGAAGGCGTTGAGCTGGCCAAATCATTTGGTGCCACCGACGGCCATAAATACGTGAACGGCATTCTCGATAAGTTAGCAAATCGCTTACGAAGTGCTGAGGTCAGCGCTCGCCGTCTGTAAGGCGAGCCTCCTGATAATGCGTTTAAGGGGCCTTTGTGCTTGGCGAATTTGAACTGATTCAGCGCTACTTCATGTCGCCGCAGGAGGCGCACGCGACAGCTGGCATAGCGCTTGAAAATGGCGACGATGCAGCGCTTTTGGTGCCCCGAGCAGGTCAGCAGCTTGTGGTCAGCGTTGATACGTCGGTGAGTAACGTGCATTTTCCTCACGATGCGCCAGCGCACGCGGTAGGACATCGCGCGCTGGCGGTGGCGCTCAGCGACTTAGCAGCCATGGGTGCTAAGTCTCGTTGGTGCCTGATGGCAATGACGCTGGATAAGAGCGTCTTTAATGACCGCGAAGCTGCTGAACACTGGTTAGCAGGATACGCTGAAGGGTTTCACGCGCTTTGTCAGCAGCACGCCACTGCGCTGGTTGGTGGTGATGTCACCTCTGGGGCACTGACCATTGGTGTGACGGTGATGGGCGAAGTGCCAACTGGCCAAGCACTAACTCGCTCAGGTGCGCAGGTCGGCGATGTTATCGCCGTGACCGGTGCCTTGGGTGGTGGTGCCGGTGGCTTAGCACTTTGGCGCCAGGGCGAACGCGAATTGTCGCACCCACTGCTGGCTCGTTATTTGTTGCCGCAACCTCGCTTAGCCGCGGGTGTGGCACTGCGCGGTATTGCAACGGCGGCACTGGACATTTCGGATGGCTTGTTGGCAGATTTGTCGCACGTGCGTAAGGCATCTGGCATAGGCTGCGCACTAGACGTCGACGCGCTACCGTTGGCCGTAGGATTGCAAGAAACGTTAGGCCACGATGAGGCAATTAAAGCCGCGCTATCGGGTGGCGACGACTATGAGCTGCTGGTGACACTCTCACCCAAAAGTCTCGCTATTGCCCAACAGCGGCTCCCC
>NZ_JABUZF010000228.1:7930-11987 GCF_014897885.1 Halomonas sp. 3D7M
CGCCAGTGACTACGAAGGGTGGCAGCATTTTAGCGGGGAAGCGCCATGAACCGAGCACCAGCGAGCGTTTGGCGTCGGCCAACCCATTTTTTTGCCTTTGGCCTAGGCAGTGGTGCGGTGCCCTGGGCGCCTGGCACCTTCGGGACGCTAGCAGCAATCCCATTCTACTGGATGATGGCCGACCTCCCTTTGGTCTGGTATCTCAGCATTGTTTTTGTGGCGTTTGTGGTTGGGGTGTGGTTGTGTGACAAAACTTCCCATGACTTAGGCGTGCATGATCACTCCGGTATTGTTTGGGATGAGTTTGTTGGCTACTGGATAACCATGGCGGCAGTGCCCTTCTCGTGGGAGGCCGCTCTCTGGGGATTCATTGTTTTTCGTATTTTCGATGTCTTCAAACCGTGGCCTATCCGGTGGGCAGACCGGCGTGTTGCCGGGGGATTTGGCATTATGATTGATGACGTTATGGCGGGCATCTACGCGTGGAGTACGATGCATTTATGGTTTTGGCTACACTAATAACCTATCTGCACAAACCGGCAGGTGGGTCACCTATATAATAAATGGACTTAGCTAATTACTGGGAACTGATCACGCAATGTCGTTGGCGAATGGCTCCAATCGTGGGGGTGTTCAAGGAGATCGCATGCGCAAGGAACGACTAATCGTGCCTATTCTCGCGGCCTTAGTGGTGGCGTGGGTGGCGGCACAACTGCTATCAAGCATTTTGTTTGAACGCAGCCTTCGTCAAGCATTAGAAGATTTGGAAGCGCGAGGGGAGTGGCGGGTTAGTCGGACGGAGAGCCGCCAAGGGTGGTTGACGTCTCAGGGAAAACTGCTTTTATCGCCCTTATTAGGGCGGCCATGGCGGTTAGAGCTTACTTACCGTGCTCGTCATGGTGCGTTAAGTACTGACGTTGAAGGAACGCTACTGCCCCGCTTAGATAGCGTTTTGCAAAAAGCCGTGGGAGAGGTCTCTGCTCCGTCTATACCGCGCTGGCAAGGACGCTACCATACGCTAAGTGGGCACAGTGAACTGCGTCTGGCACTTGCCCCTTTTGTGATCCAGCAAAATGGTCGTGAGCTATCGGTTCGTGGTGCCCGTATGCGCTTAGAAGGCGTATTTGGTGATTGGCGGTTGCGTGCGCTGCTCGACCAGCTCACGCTAACAGATGGTCCCGCTCAATTAACGATGGGGCCTTCGTCTCTTGAAAGCCGTTATACCTACATTGACGATGCCTATCATTTTGCTCAGCGTGACCATCTGCATGTTGAGTCGTTATCGCTTCACTATCCTGCCTATGATATTCGTGTGTCGCCGCTTGATGTTCACAGCCACATGGTACTCGACGAGCAAGAGCTTCGCTTGAATGGCGAACTGATCATTGGCGAGGTGAGCGTCCCAAGCGAAGCGCCCGATACACCTTTGTTAAGTGGTCGGATTGAGGCCGAGCTTTCACGCTTAAATGCGGATGCTGTTCGCGCAACAATCTTGCGTTTGCGGCAAGAAGCCTCATGGGGCGACGCTAGCCTACCAATGGCAGAAGGGCTGCTGGTGCGTTTAGCCCCTGATTTAAAAGGTGTGTTGAGTGACTCACCTCGTTTAGACATTACAACGATCGCGATTGAAAGCCCGCTGCTAGGTATCAACGTTAACGCAGATGGTGCGCTCTTTTTTGATGCGCGTGGGCTTGATGAACTCATGATGACGAGGCTGGATAAGCCAGAAGAGCGCGCTCGCTGGTTGGATCGTATTGATGGTGATTTTACTTGGTACGATGCGCCAACCGTGGCAGCCCTTTGGCTAGGCCTGCCTCTTGGTACGCGAGAATTAGAGTTTGATGTTGTTCGTGGCGAATTGCGCGTTAATGGACGCCCAATGCCTCAGCTTTGAGCATAAGTGTTTTGAGCATCACTGCTTTCTACTAAACAGCGACGAGCTCTGAAGCTGTTACCACTCTTCGAATACACTGCTACAAATGGTGCCAAGGGTTGAAGTTCACCCCCTGTGCCCACATTCCTTAGACATTGCTAAGCGGATCAATCCGCTAGTCACTGTTATGGGAGGGCGCATGAGCGACCAGGATTACGACCGCGATCACGAACACCCCGATTGGCTGACGGACGATGAGTCCGACGCACCGCAAGACGATACCTCGAACAGTGAAGAGCACCGTTCAGACGGTGAGAAAGTTAATTCATTAGTGCCTGCCAGCGATATGCTCCCAGAGCGTATCTATCTATTGCCGATTCATAATCGACCCTTCTTTCCCGCTCAGGTACAGCCGCTGGTCATCAACCGCGAGCGTTGGCAAGAAACCATACGTCGGGTAGGCAATACGCCTCACCACACCATTGGTGTTGCCTTTGTTGGCGAGCAAGGTGTTGAGTCGTTGGATCACAACGATTTTCCTGAGATTGGCACGGCGGTCAAAGTACATAAACTCCAGAGCGAAGATCAACAGATCCAGTTTATCGCTCAGGGGGTTAGGCGTTTTAAAATTCAGCGCTGGCTGTCTAAAGAGCCGCCTTATCTGGTGGAAGTCAGCTATCCCAAAGAACCAGTCGACGCTGAGAACGAAGAAACCCGCGCTTATGCGATGGCGATTATTAACGGCATCAAAGAGTTGCTGCCGATTAATCCGCTGTATGGTGAAGAGCTAAAACACTATCTCAATCGCTTTAGCCCCCATGAGCCCGGTCCGCTAACTGACTTTGCAGCTGCTATCACATCTGCCAAGGGCCCCGACCTGCAGGATGTACTCGCCACGCTGTCGGTGGCTGAGCGTATGCACAAAGTTCTCCCATTGCTGCGTAAAGAAATCGATGTTGCTCAGTTGCAAAGCGAGATCAGTGAGCAGGTGAATGCTCAAATGCAGGAGCGGCAGCGAGAATTTTTCTTGCGTGAGCAGCTTAAGGTTATTCAGCGTGAACTGGGTATTTCCAAAGACGACCGTGAAAACGACGTCGATACGTTTAGGAACCGCCTAGAGTCACTGGTGGTGCCAGAACGCGTCCAAGCGCGTATTGACGATGAACTCAATAAGCTCAGCGTGCTAGAAACCGGCTCGCCAGAGTACGGCACTACTCGTAACTATCTTGATTGGCTCACCTCGTTGCCTTGGGGCGTTACCAGCCAGGACAAGCTTGACTTGGCTCATGCCAGGGAAGTTCTCAACCGCGATCACGACGGCTTACAAGATGTGAAAGAGCGGATTATTGAGTTTCTTGCCGAAGGTACTTTCAAAGGCGATGTAGGTGGCTCGATTGTGCTGCTGGTCGGCCCTCCCGGGGTCGGTAAAACTTCGATTGGGCGCTCTATTGCTGAAGCACTGGGCCGTGAGTTTTATCGTTTCTCTGTGGGCGGGATGCGCGATGAGGCTGAAATTAAAGGTCATCGTCGTACTTACGTTGGCGCAATGCCCGGCAAACTAGTCCAGGCCTTTAAAGAAGTCGAAGTCGAGAACCCTGTGATTATGCTCGATGAGATTGATAAGCTGGGCCAATCATTCCAGGGCGACCCCGCGTCAGCGCTGCTTGAAGTGTTAGACCCAGAGCAAAACGTCGATTTCCTGGATCACTATCTCGATGTGCGCATGGACCTATCCAAAGTGCTGTTCTTGTGCACCGCGAATACTCTGGACTCTATCCCAGGGCCGTTGCTTGACCGTATGGAGCAGATTCGCCTTTCTGGGTATATCGCGGAAGAGAAGCTACAGATCGCTAAGCACCACCTATGGCCGAAGCTGTTGAAACGCGACAACCTGCCTAAGAAGCGTATCAACTTAACGGATGCCGCGCTCAAGCAGGTTATTGACGGCTATGCCCGTGAGGCAGGTGTTCGTCAGCTTGAAAAACAGCTGCATCGTATTGTTCGCAAGGCAGCCGTAAAGCTACTGGAAGAGCAGCTGGAAACGGTAAAAATATCGGTTAAAAACCTGGAAGAGTTCCTGGGAGCACCGCTATTCCGCAAAGAGAAAGTGCTGAAAGGCGAAGGCGTTGTTACCGGGCTTGCCTGGACCTCCATGGGGGGCGCAACTCTGCCTATTGAGGCGGG
>NZ_JABUZF010000011.1:0-10857 GCF_014897885.1 Halomonas sp. 3D7M
GAGCAGGCCCAGCTTTCACTAGGCATTCCACACTTTGCGCTTATGCGCCAGGACGATGACCGCCCCCACTTGGAAGGCCGCCACTTTGCCCTCACGACCGAAACTGAACGTTTCAGTGACGTGCTGGAGTCGCCAGAGCCCGATTTCTTCACTACCCGCATCGCGCTGCCTATTACGGAGGTGCCCGACTTCACCCGCTATAACCACTACCTACCTGAAAATGCCGGGGTTACCTTATTGGGCGGCCAAGCTAGCCTAACCAGCGAATGGCTGCTGGAGGGGCTTACCGCCCAGGGAGACATGACACTACGTGCATTTGGTGCCGAACTAGCGCTACTTGATCAACAGCTTAAGGGCGATGTTGAATTACATCTGCAGCTCACCGAAGGTGATTTAGAAACACGGCGCTTCACCGCCAATGACTCGTTTCTACGTCTTGAAAACGTCTTTCGGCAAAGCGCGGAAGGCACACAGGATGCTGGCTGGTGGGTGCAGCTCACGATGGAAGAAGCACAACTTGAGTGGGATGATCCTATTCGTTTAACCAGCCAACTGCGCCTTGGCATGCGCGACACTGGGCTATTGGCCCGGCTCTTTCTCGCCCGCGCCAGACAAAGTGATTGGCTGGGACGGTTATTAAACGTGCATGACATTAACGGTAGCGCGCAGCTGCAGATCAACGGCGAACGCATACGCCTACATGATCTCACGCTTAGCGGCGGACCGCTTTTACTGCTTTCCGATGTCACCTTGGCTGAAAAAAGCGCCAATGGCGCGCTCTATGCACACCTTGGCGCATTAGGGATAGGTGTAGAGCTGATCGACAGCGAACCCTCGTTAAAGGTACTGCAACCAAGACGCTGGTTTGATCGCTGGCGAGAAGCAAATGCGTTTTGAAAGTGAGCGAAAGAGAAGATAGCGACGAAAAAAGAAAAGAATAAGCGCGCCTTCCTTTAGCGTTATAGCGAAAGGAAGGCCACCCAGCTAACGTTTTTTACGCTCTCGCCGGATCATGCGTACCCGCTCTTTAGCTTTCTGAGGGGTTGATAGCGGTGCCGAAGCCTCATCTTGCGTTTTCGGTGGTAGGGTAACCCAGGCAAATACCGGTAGCGCCAGGCGCCAGTGAATCGCCGCTAGGCGCAATCCGAGTGTCGCCGTTAATGCAGCGGCAATCGCAACGGTTAGCGGCGCCTCTAATGCATCGAGCGCCACATACACAATCCCCCCCGCCAAGGCTGCCGTGGCGTAGATCTCCTCACGGAGCACCATGGGCACCCGCTGGGCTAACACATCACGGATCATGCCCCCCGCCACGCCGGTCATCATGCCCATTAACACCGCCACAACGCCTGATGTGCCCAGCAACAGTGCTTCATGGGTGCCAATGACAGTAAATAGCGCCAGTCCAAACGCATCAGCGACAGGCAAAAAGCCCCGAGAAAGGCGATGAATATAGTGAAACCCCACCAAAGACACGCCGACTGTGGCTAATATCACCCACAAATAGGTCGGATCAGTTACCCAGAATACCGGGCGAACGCCCAACACCAGCTCTCTGAGTGTGCCGCCGCCAATACCGGTCACCGCCGCCAACACCAGCATACCGAAGGGATCCATTCGCGAACGACAGGCTAAAATCACCCCTGACAAGGCGAATACGATGACACCCGCCATATCTAACCAATAAATCACACCCGACACACGACTCTCCTTAGAGACATGCTCAGTAAGGCAAGTAGGATAGCACTCCACTGCGTATTCAGGTCATCAACGAGAGGATGAGGCCACTAAACAGTGGCTGTTACGCAGTACACAGGCCAATATACGCCGAGTAGGTTACGCTAGTGAACAGCTTCATCCATAGACTGCAAGGAGCACACATGGACTGGAACCCTGCTTATACTTGGCTGGTGATTGCTCTGCTGCTGAGTCTCGCAGAATTGACGTCTGGCGCAATGTTACTGCTTGCACTGGGAGTTGCTGCGGCGCTGACCGCGGCGGTCACAGCACTGGGATTATCACTGCCGTGGCAGTTACTTAGTATGGGAATTTTCGCGGGTGTCTTAGTGCCTTTAGGCATTATGGTTATTCGTCCGCGCTTTTCGCCCAAAGGTGTGGCCTACGGCACAACCGGCACGGGCGTTGAAAAAGGTAACCATTACAAAACACTGGTTCGCGACTTTGACAACGCCACCGGCATTAAAGTGAACGGTGATTTCTACCGTTTGCGTGTCATCGAGAGCGGTGATACCGAATTGCCACCAGGCACCCGAGTCATCTTTAAGCGATTTGAGGGTACCACGGCCTTAGTGACGCTGACACCCCCAGAAAATGCTAGCCCTCAGGATGCAATTTCCCCACGCAAGGAGCCATAAGCATGAATAACCTCATGGATTTATCAATTAGCCCAGGCCTGCTCATCAGTCTGATTATTGTCGTTATTGGCGTGCTCATCATCTCGAAAGGATTGGTCATTGTTCGCCAGTCAGAAGTGATGGTGATTGAGCGACTAGGTTCGTTTCATCGCGTACTTGAAAGCGGCATCAACATCATTATTCCGTTTATTGAACAACCACGCGCAATCACAATGCTGCGCTATCGCAAAATGGGCGAAGATTACACAGCGATTACCAGCGATGAAACACGCATCGATCGCCGTGAAACGGTCATGGACTTTCCTGGCCAGCCGGTCGTCACCACGGATAACGTCACCGTGAGAATCAATGGTGCGCTTTACTATCAAATTATCGACCCTAAACGAGCTGTCTATGAAGTAGAGAATATGAGCCAAGCAGTCGAGGTTCTGGCCAAAACCACGCTTCGCTCAGTGGTCGGTAAGATGGAACTAGATAAGCTGTTTGAGTCTCGTGCCGAAGTTAACAATGAAATCCAGGCAGCGATGGAAGAGCCCGCTTCCAAATGGGGTGTCAAAATCTCCCGGGTAGAGGTGCAGGATATCGCCATGCCAGAAGAGGTAGAGTCTGCGATGCGCCTGCAGATGGCTGCTGAACGTAAACGCCGCGCGACAGTGACAGAAGCAGAAGGTGAAAAGTCTGCAGCCATTGCAATGGCTCAAGGCCAGCGTGAGTCGGCCATTCTTAACGCCCAGGGTGATAAAGAGTCGGCGATTTTACGCGCTCAAGGTGAGCAGGAATCCATCAAACTCGTGCTTAGTGCCATCGGCGATAGCGAAGAGAACAAGCGTACCGTAGTGGGTTACCTACTTGGTCAAAGCTATATCAAAGGGCTGCCCAACATGGCGAAAGAGGGTGAGCGGGTATTCGTACCTTACGAGTCCTCTGCTCTACTGGGGTCAATGGGCATGTTCCGTGAAATGGCAGGATCGCCTGAAGATACCGTCGCCAACCATCTCAAAAATCGCAACAGCAGCGAGAGCAGTTTGCGCAGCGGCATCGTCGGCGGCGCCGCATCCACTTAAAAAGTATGATTTTAATAATACTACGCTAGTTACTATTTCTACCAATTGCGTCTATCAGCTATTCCTATCAGCGACGCAAAACCTACCAAGGCTGGGCCAACAGGGGCCCAGCTCCCTCTGTCACTCTCTAGCAACATTTAGTAACGTTGACGAAACTACCATCGCCTTAGGCATATTTTTAGTTAAACTGGGAAGAATCTTTGCTGCTTGCCTCATGTGCGCCTCAATCAACTCGCAGGCTTTGATTGAAGTACTTACTAGAAGAAGGATCATAATCAGGAGATTAGACGTTCATCATGCTGCCTCGTTGGCTTGCCATACGTCATTACACTCAGTTGCTCCTAATACTGACCACGCTTGTGATGCTTCCAAGTGGGCTTTGCGCTGCTTACCCGCCACAACCCCTGCCAAGTTGGGAGTATCGCTGGGGCGACTCTCCGCAGGATTCAAATAACCGCTTTCTATGGCTACACAGCAACCCAAGCGATTGGCAGGCGATTGATTCTCCATTTAACCCGCCTGGCCGCGAGGGGCGCGAACATCTCTGGTTACGCACAACGCTGCCCGCCGGAGACTGGAACGATCCCGTTCTCTTTATCACTAGCATGAATCTTATCGGACAGGTTTATCTAGGTGACAACCTTATTTACCAATACGGTGAGTTTGACGCTCAGGGTAAGGGGAGTTTTGCAGGTTGGCCCTGGCATATGATCGACTTACCCGATAATGCTGCCGGGCAACAACTCACTTTTCGCTTCTACTCTGACTACACCAGCATTGGTCTATGGGGCCAAGTGCAAGTGATGGAACGTAGTGATGTACTCAATCAGGTTATTCACGACTCCGCTCAAGACCTTGGCGTGAGTGCACTGGTGTTAGTGCTAGCAATTCTGGCAACTATTTTCGCGTTGATAGGGCCACAACGCCAAGGCTTTGGTGCCATTGCGCTGTTTGCCTATGCGTCAGGGTTGATGTTGCTTGCTGAAACCCCTGCTCGCCAGCTAATTTCCGAGTGCGCTCTGGGCTGGGACATGTTGCGAGCAGGCAGCTACTATACACTGCCAGTGGCATTAGGCTTATTGCTCAGCGACTGGCTGAAAGGCACGGCCAAACGCTGGATCACACGGCTATGGGTTACCCATCTGCTATACCTCGTTTTCGCCATGGGGTTAGTTCTGTTGGGCGTGATCAGCCTTTCGCTTACTTTCCCCATCTTTGATGTCATGCTAGCCATCTCGCTCCCTGTCATGTTGGTGCTAGCACTCATACGCTTTCAATGGCTGAATGTGGAACAGCGGCTACTAGTGGTGAGCTTTACTTTTTTCGCCCCACTGCTGTTAGCCGACATGGCCGTTGCCCATGGTTTTATAGCCTGGCGCAGCGTGCCATTAAGCTATGGCACATTAGCTTTCGCAGTCGCTAACGCTGCTATTTTTCTGTGGCACTATCGCCATACTCAACAACAACTTGCCCTTGCCAATGAAACTCTTGAGCAACAAGTAGCGTCCCGTACCGCTGATCTTGACCGACTCGTTCAGGAGTTAGATAGCCTATCCCGCAAAGATCCATTGACGGGCCTGCATAATCGTCGTCACTTCGACTCAGCATTTGAGCACCAGTGCCAGCGAGTACGGCAGCCTACCAGCCAACTCTCTGTACTTATGCTGGATGTGGACTATTTCAAACAGATCAACGACGATTTTGGTCATGATGCAGGAGACACTGTACTGGTGGAAATTGCACAGTTGCTGCGACAGCATCTACGCGATCTCGACGTCATCTGTCGTTTTGGTGGGGAGGAGTTTGTTGCCTTGCTGCCTGCCACATCGCGAACTGTTGCCGAATCCAGAGCAAAAGCACTGCTAATATCCATCTCGCAAACGGCATTTGCTCATCAGGATATACCGCTCCGGCAAATCACGCTTTCCTGCGGGGTGGCCACTTACCCTGATCACACCCAAGACCCCAGGAAATTGCTACGACTTGCCGACGAGGCACTTTATCAAGCAAAACACAGCGGGCGAAACCGCTGTGTTGTTTGGGAAGACTCTCTTGAAGATCAAGGCTTTTTATTCGGTAAACGGCAAACACTATGAACGTTAATGGCGTAGCTTGTTAAGCAGAATCTGCCTTCAAAAAGTGCTCTACGAACACCTTATAGTCCTGGGATACGCAGTCGGCATAGGCAATTGCCAGGGTCGTCACTACCTCAATAAACTGCGCTTCGCGACCTTCTAAACGTTGGCATACCGCGTTGGCAAAGGGTGCTGACTGACCACGGTGAAGCGCCTGAGCACCGCGCAAATGTTCACGTGCGAGAATTTCACCCCATTGGCGCGCTAATTTCCGGTAAGACTTCCCCCCTGAAAGCTTGTGAGTAGGCACATCTTTTTTAAACGGAGAGCGCTCCCGAACCGAAAACACTTTGCCATTCATGGTCAGCCAACCCAAGTAGGCATCGGGGTGCTCGGCAATGGCATGAAATGCCGCTGCATGGCGAATGCCTTCATTAGGAAATAGCTTTCGCCATGCCTGTTGCTGGGCTTTATTCATCAAGCCATAAGCTTCCGGCGTTACTTGTTCTTTAACATCTAATATAACGTCGTCGTGTTCATGATCCGCGCCACCCTCAATCAAAACATAATAACGCTCTACACCTAACGACCCCGTTCCCGCATCAAGTCGGCGAACGGTGTCTTTTACACGAAAGTGTTTTGGGTCACTCTCTTTGATCGGGTGCTGTAACGTCTGTTGATACTCTTGCTCAATCAAACGGCGTAGCTGGCTAGCGACATCTGCTGGTAAGTTCGCAAGTTTCCCAGAGCGCTCAGCGAACATGCGCCCTTTCTGACTATCGAGGGTTGTCCATTTTTCCAGCATACGCGCCCGACTCTGCTTATCAGCGACGTTACCCATGAAGGCCTTCAGTGGTCCCTTGGCGCTATCCAGAGTCACCGCCTCAATGGGCTGCTCTTTAGCCAGCGTATCTTTTTCATTAGTTTCTTGGCTATAAACAGCTAGCGTATGGATGTACCCCTCTAACAGCTTTTTCAGCGCTTTATCCGTCGCTTTAGAACTTAACGCGGCGTTTTCACGGCTATCCAGTACCACGCTGATCGCCAGCCGCCATACATCGTATTGATAGTCACCTATCAACGCGTCATCGAAGTCATCCATACCGTAGCGCACTTGGTCATCGTGGTGACCATAGGCGCCGAAGTTATAAACGTGCGCATCGCCTTGAAGCCACGTTTGGGTAGTAGGCCATCCACCGAATAGCGCAAAGCGCCAGTCGTGCCAAACGTCTTGCCAATACAAGTGATTAGTTCCACGAAAGAATCGGTAGGGAGACACGGCCATTTTGGCGTACTTTGCTTGGCGGTGCGCTGCATTGAGCGGCGCATTCACCTGCTGAATTGCCTCAATCACTTGTTGTGGGCGGTTATGCCCGGTTAGTGCATGGCTCATCGCGTTGCCTTTATCGGTGCGTAAAAAGCAGTCTGCTATTAGCGTAGGAGATAAACGTTAACAGAATAAGTCATTCACAAATTATGCCCATGCCCAGCTAACGAGCGCCGCCAGGTTGATCAGCACCGTCATCCAGAATACCCGCCTGAAAGCGCGCTTTTGTGTTTTGTGGCGAAGCCATTGCTGTGCAACCATTGCCCCAGGCCAGCCGCCCAATAGTGACAACACATGCAAGGTATTTTCGGAAATCCGCTGCGCGTTTTTTTGTGCAGCGGATTTATCTACCGCATAAGTAAGACATGTCACCACACTGACCGCTAGGTAGATGAACAGCAACCACATAGGTAGCTTTTCGATGACGACCGCAACGGCCAGTAGCGCAAAAAATGTCAGCGTTATGACCAGTGACCGCCCCACAGTGCCTTTCACGTGCCGAGGTGCGCTAGCCTTTCTATTCAACATGAGTGTGTTGCTCCTTTCCTTGAGCCTCGATTATTCTAAGGCAGTTAGAAGTGGGCTTTCTGTCAACGAACCGCCCCAGCCATCACAGTGCACCAATTCAGTTAATGAAAGCCGAGAGCGCCACCCTTTTGCTTCCAGCTCGGGCTGATCTAAAAACTCGCTGACGTAGCCAAGGCAAAGATAAGCCAATGGATAAACATGTTCAGGCAACTTCAACGCCGTACTCAGTTGATCTTGATCGAGAATACTCACCCAGCCAACGCCAATGCCCTCTGCCCGCGCTGCCAGCCAGAGGTTTTGCACGGCTAAACACGTGCTGAATAGATCGGTATCCACAATGCTATTGCGCCCTAGCACATGGGGGCCTCCCCGGCTGCGGTCACAAGTAATGCAGAGGTTAATCGGACTTTCTAAAATGCCTTGTAGTTTCAAGCCCTGGTAACGCTCCTTGCGTTCTCCCTCAAACCGCTCAGCGGCTTTTTGGTTTTCTCGCTCGAACATCGCCACTATCGCCGCCCTCACCTCACGGCTTTCGATCACAATGAAATCCCAGGGCTGCATAAAGCCTACCGAGGGAGAGTGGTGGGCTGCCTTTAAAAGCTTGGCCAGAATCTCGGGGGCAATCGGGTCGGGTAAGAACTGTGAACGCACATCACGCCGTTCATAAATAGCGCGGTATAGCCCGCGCTTCTCAGCATCTGAAAAGTGGTGACTCGGGGTACTCATTGGGTGTAAGGCCTTTGATAATACAAATATAGGTGCAGCCTACCCCAGAACTTCGCTGCGTTCATAAATAGAGCAGCAACAGAGTCAGATTCTAAAACAGCGGTGAGTCAAATGATCTGGAATACATGCTATCAACTGTCGCCTATACGCTAAAGCCCCAGCCCGCCAACATCACCGGCCAGGGCAGTAACCCAGATCGTTAGAATGAAACAGGCTCCATTTTCGTAGCCAGCTCGTCATCTATTGCATTCGCGCGTTTAGCGGCAGGCCTGCTTTCCGTGCGTTCTATGTACTCTTTGAATACCTCTTTTGGCGGAATATTTTTCTGCATTATCCCCCACCAGAGATAGCTGCTGAGCACGATATCCGCTGCAGTGAATTGATCGCCACAGATATACGGCGACGTTTCCAGCGCCCTTTCCAGGGTATTAATACTGTCGTCTATATGGCCACAACCAACGGCCTGGGCGTTACTGTCATCAATGTTCCACCCATAGGCGACTGCACTGGTGGCCATTTCAAAGGGACCGGCCATGAAAAACAGCCAGCGATAGTAAGCACCGCGCTCAGGTGATTCCAGCGGCGGCGCTAGTTTTTTACTTGGAAACTGATCTGCAAGATAGGCAACGATGGCCGCCACCTCGGTGACGACGATGTTGCCATGCCTAATCGCCGGTATTTTACCCATGGGGTTAATGGCTAGGTATTCCTGGCTCTTCATCTCAGTGCCGTATTCCATGGTCTTTGTGACGTAGGAAATACCCAGCTCTTCTAGCATCCAGCGCACTACGCGGCCACGGGACATAGGGTGAGTGTAAAAAATTAGTTCTGACATGCTGATCTCCTTTTTCAGTCACTTCTTCAGTCAATGTTTCTTCCGCCAATGCTTCAGATGACGTGAGCTACTGCGAGATCAGGTTAATTTGTAAATAGGTGAGAACTTGTCCTATATAAACGCAATAATTTAATTTGTCTGCAATGCTTGAATTCAGGCTTCAAAACTCGTTCCAGGAGGAAGGCCGCATGGCGAACCCCACAACACGCGTGCTTGCTGTGCTTGAATTATTGCAGGCTCATGGACAGCTGGGTGGTGCCGAACTAGCGGAACGCCTCGGCGTCGACCGGCGCACCATCCGCCGTTACATTACGCTACTGGAAGACATGGGCGTGCCGATTATGACCGAGCAGGGACGTTATGGCGGCTACCGATTATTGGCTGGGTTTAAACTCCCCCCCATGATGTTTACCGACGACGAGACCCTCGCGATATCCCTGGGGTTGCTAGCCGCCCACCAACTTGGCCTTACGGAGGCAGCACCAGCCATTGCCAGTGCTCAGGCGAAACTTGAGCGTGTGATGCCCGCCAACCTTAAGAGCCGCATGCGGGGTGTCAGTGATACCACTCGGGTAATCCTGCCTCGGGGTGCGCCCAGCCTCGATAACCGAGCCCTTGAAACGCTGACCAAAGCCACAGAAAGCATGCGAACCGTGGGGCTTATCTACCACTCTCCACAGCAGGAACCAATAGCGCGTAGGATTGACCCCTACGGCTTGGTCTTTCAACTGGGACGCTGGTATGTCGCAGGTTTATGCCATCTGCGGGGGGCTATGCGCTCCTTTCGTCTGGATCGTATCAGCAATGTTCAGCTTCAGTGCGATACCTTTATCCGCCCAGCCAATTTCGATGCAGCAGATTTTTTAAGTGACAGCTTGTCGTCCTGGAGCCAACCCTATGAGGTGTCACTAATACTCCACACCGACCTCCCCACGGCTAATGCGGTATTCGGTTTCCAGGCTCTGTGCGCAAGCCACCTCGAACAGGTGGAAAGCGGTCTGCTCATCAATACTCAAACCGACAGCTTCGAATGGCTTGCCAGTTGGCTGGCACAGCTCCCGTTTCGGTTCACCATACTGCAGCCAACGGCGTTGAAGGATGCCTTGCGTGAACGAGCCAATGATTTACTGGCAAGTTGTGGACACTCCGTTAGCGACGCTAGTTAATAGCGAGATCAATTTAGCCGCCAGCGCAGCGGCGCTGTTTGGTCTAAAACACCATCAGCGTCCCAGTCATTCCAGCCCGTAAAGGGAATGGGTGACTCGGCATCCAAACTTACAACCCGGGAAGCCCAAGCCGTTTTACATGCCTCTAAGTGGCCAATGATTTCGGTCTCCTCTTGATAGCGAATACCACCGCCCTGGATGCCATAGCTAACCTGGGGAGCCAACACCTCAAAGCCAACGTAGTACAACGATGAATGAATAGGCCATAGCCAATGAACCATATTGCCCGCGCGGCCAAAGGGCTGAAACGCCTTTTCTGGTGAACCGGTGGTTACCGATAGCATTGCTCGCTTGCCACGATAGTAGCCGCGATCGTAACGCATGCGGCTTGTATAGCGTCCGCCATATACCAGCACACGATCAAACCAACCTTTCAGAATGGCGGGCTGGGCGTGCCACCATAAAGGGAATTGGAAGATCACCAAATCTGCCCACTCCAGCCGTGCCAGTTCCCTCTGAACATCCTGCGCCAAGGTATTTTGTTCGTAGTGAGCACGTTGCTCGTTAAGAGGGTAAAAATAGTCCTCATCCACCGCTTTGTACGGATAGAGCTCAGTGCGCTCCACCGGGTCAAACTGCTCGGCATAGAGGTCATCCACTTCAACGCAGTGCCCAGCATCTACTAGCTGTTTTACCGCGATATCCACTAAGCCGCCATTAAACGACTGGCGTTCAGGAGTAAGCGTTCATTCCAAGGCGTT
>NZ_JABUZF010000223.1:0-651 GCF_014897885.1 Halomonas sp. 3D7M
TGCGCCCGTTTTCCGCTCAATGAGTGGGAAAGGGGCAAAAATACACAAAGAACAGGAGAAGAGTGTCTGAATTTTCGATTTTTTGTCGGCTCAAGTAAGCGTTGATGAATATCGGCAGTTATTCAGACCTTCCCTTTCTAAAGTACTATTGGTAATTTACGACTGAGTAAAACACTACTGGAGAGGCTTTTGAGTGCACCTGATTATCCTGCTGATGAAGCCGTTCGTTTACTCGCATTAAAACGCACAGCGTTACTGGACTCGCCTGCTGAAGAGCGCTTTGATCGTATCACCCGACTTGCGGCTTTCATTTTTAATGTCCAAACGTGCTTAATTTCGCTAGTCGATGCTGACAGGCAGTGGTTTAAATCTAAGGTAGGGCTTGATGCTTGTCAGACTGAGCGTGATATCTCTTTTTGCGGGCATGCAATATTGCACCCGGATATTTTTATCGTTTCCGACGCAACAAAGGATGACCGCTTCTCTGCTAACCCGCTTGTGACCGAGGAGCCGCGTATACGTTTTTATGCAGGAGCGCCGGTTTGCGAGCCAGGTGGGCAACCTATTGGCACATTATGCCTTATAGATCCACAGCCTCGTGACTTGACGATAAGCGAAAAACGAGTATTAAGTGGTTATGCAAAAGTTATC
>NZ_JABUZF010000224.1:0-1038 GCF_014897885.1 Halomonas sp. 3D7M
GATAAGCCTGGCTTGATTCTCGCCAGCCAGGGCGAATCCGTCCGCGATTACCTCGCCCAGATCCCCGAGCCAAGCTTCGCGCCGGATAAAAACGCGATCATTCCTCTGACCGACCAAGAGTGGTTCCTCGACGACGCCACCAACCGCTTCCGCGACTTCGTTCGCACTGTTTGGGGCGCGGAGCACCTGCAGGAAAACCTCGATTTCGTCGCTGAAAGCCTCTGCCTGCATGCCATCAAGCCCAAGAAAGGCGAAGCCGCGCTGGAGACGATCCGCCGCTACCTCAGCACCCAGTTCTTCAAAGACCACCTGCGCACCTACAAGAAACGCCCCATCTATTGGCTGTTCAGTTCCGGCAAACAGAAAGCCTTCGAGTGCTTGGTCTACCTGCACCGCTACAACGAAAGCACCCTAGCCGAGATGCGCACCGACTACGTCATCCCGCTCACCACCAAGCTCGCCAGCTACGTGGAAAAGCTAGAGCAAGACAAAGACGCCAGCACCTCAGCCGCCGAAGCGAAAAGCATCGAAAAAGAATTAAGCAAGCTCTACAAACAGCAAGCAGAACTTAACACCTTCGATGAGAAGCTGCGTCACTATGCCGACCAACGTATTTCGCTGGATCTGGATGATGGGGTGAAGGTGAACTACGGCAAGTTCGGGGATTTGTTGGCTGAAGTGAAGCAAGTGGTGGGGAAGTAACATATGAAGCTAAAAAATATCGAAGAGCTGATTAATAACGAGGGTGAAATCACCATCGGAAGAATTGGGCCGGTGCGCTGTGGTGCTTCTGCAAGCGATGAAGCTAATTGCCTTGCGATGTTAGCTAGGCGACCTGGCGAGTCGTTTGAGGCGTTTCTTATACGCCTGGATTCCGCGATTGAGGATGCTATTGAGCATGATATCTTCGCAGATGAAATCAATCCATAAAGTGCAATGTAAGGAGCTTTGATGACGACTCCCATCGGCCGTTGGCGTATCACCTGGATGGAAACGTGGGATCAGGACTTTGTCGATTTGATTGAGCCGGGCCACTTC
>NZ_JABUZF010000225.1:0-1956 GCF_014897885.1 Halomonas sp. 3D7M
GTATTCAGCGCAATTTAGAACGCGGTAAACCCCTTCCTCCGGGAATTGCAAAACGCTTTGATGGCCCGTTGGCATCTCAGCTTCCCCAGTACCCCGGCTACGAATGGGAGCGCGTAGGGGCCGATGTCGTACTCATTGAGGCGGCGACCCGTATCGTTGTCGATGTGCTGGTGGATGCGCTTCGTTAAAGGTTGTTTCGCATGGCTCATGGTAATGCCATGCGTCACCGCTTAAGCTGGGCTTACTTCAGGCAATGTGAAATTACCAAGTAAGGAGCGTTAATGACGGCCTACACCCTAGAAGAGCGGCTGGCGCTGGCAGTGCGTATTGCGGAGGAGGCAGGCGATATGATTCGCCGCGCCCGCGAACAGCAAGATTTCAGTCAACGTTTAAAAGCCGGCATTGAGCTGGTTACCGATGTTGATGTGGCAGTTGATACGCTAATTAGCCAGCGCCTGGAGGAGCATTTTCCTGGTGAAGCGAGATTGAGTGAAGAGCTAAGCCCTGAGCGTGCGCTGCATACCCCCGCCGAGCGGCTGTGGGTGGTAGATCCTATCGATGGAACCGTCAACTTTGCCCAAGGCCTGCGCCATGTGGCGGTGTCGATTGGCTGGATAGAGAACGGCATCGGTAAAGTAGGCGTCGTTCATGCCCCTTTCTTGGGTGATACCTTCAGTGCCGCGCAAGGATTAGGTGCGTACTGCAATCAGCAACCAATCAAGCCTAGTGACGCTGATACGCTTGAAAGCACTCTGGTGGCTACCGGTTTTCCCTACGATAAACAGGCTCGCAAACAGCTTCTACCACGTTTGGAAGCCGTGTTGGTGAGCTGTCAGGATGTTCGTCGCAATGGCGCAGCTGCGATTGACCTCTGTGATGTCGCCTGCGGCCGCTTAGACGCATATTACGAAAGCGTTTCACCATGGGACTTTGTCGCGGGTTGGGTCATTGCTCGCGAGGCAGGCGCGAAAGTAGGCCACTTAACTGAGGTGCCTGACGGCGTGCCAGCCGACCTCTACCCAGAGCAACTGCTCGTCACAACGCCCAAGGTATATGATGCCATGGCATCGCTACTTAAGAGCATCGATTAAGTGCAAGCGGCAAGCAATTGAAAAGAAAGCGCAAAAAGAGCTTTTCATTTGGTTAAGAAAGCGCTAGTATACGCACCGTCTTGAGGCAAACGATGTTGGTTAACATTCGTTGCCAACCCAAGATATCGGAGTGTGGCGCAGCTTGGTAGCGCGTTGCAATGGGGTTGCAAAGGTCGCAGGTTCGAATCCTGTCACTCCGACCAAACAGATAAAACGGTCACTTAGCTATTACAGCGGTGGCCGTTTTTTGGTTTTAAGCTTCATTCTGGATTAGCAATCATTAGCATAAGTTGTGAAGCTTACTGACATACTATGATTATTAATAGCCAAGCAGGTCTTTATAGGCCTAGCCTGCTAATAGACGCTGCGCGAGATAGCCTGTCGCAAAGGCGAGCCCGGCCGCAGCGCTACCCATGAAAAGAGTACGCAGGCCTGAGCGCCAAGCCGGTAGGCCGTAGACGGCGCTCTTGAGCATGCCAATAGCAAGGAATACGCCGCAAGCCAGCCCTAGACTGGCTAAAAACTGCGTTGTGGTCGCTAAGCTAGGTATCGTATACGGAAGTAACGGCAGAGCGCCCACGATCAAAAAAGCACCAAAGGTAACTAACGCTGCTCGAAGAGGGTTAAGTCCAACAGATGAAAGCCCATGCTCTTCTTGTAACATAGTAGTCACCCATCTATCCGGTTCACGACATGTCATTGTATTGGTCCCTTGTAGACAGATAGGAATAGTATAGCCACCATTAATAGAGTGATTGTAGTTAATGGCTGTTTATTTGATGCGGGTCATATTTCATGGCTATGATGATTTTTTGCTTTTTTAGTTAATTTATTTTTAAAATAAGTGAATCCGCATAAGTTATGG
>NZ_JABUZF010000233.1:0-3844 GCF_014897885.1 Halomonas sp. 3D7M
GATAACTTTTGCATAACCACTTAACTGAGACAATGACATTAAAATTAATCACATTTTAGTCATCACATCATCTTCATATCGCATTCAGCCTTTCACAGCTCCAGCAAACTGGTGTGTTATAAAAAAACAATCAAGCAGCGATGAATAAAAAAAAGGTTTACTATTTATATAAAGCATTAAAACAAGAGCAGACTCAGGTTGTTAACAAAGTATCGGACAGAAGCTAAGGTAGCAAAACATTATCAATCCGATTATTATTTTATGACGCAAACCTAGAGAAACGCTTTATGAAAAAATTACCCCTTATCGCATCTACTCTTATTATCCTGCTAGCGAGCGGGTGCCAATCACACTCAGCGCCTCATCAAGCAGTCAAGCCTGACGAAACGCTAACCAATACGTACTGGAAACTGGTCACGCTTGAAGGGCAACCCATCATCACCGCTGAAAACTTTCGCGAGCCTCATCTTGTGCTCCATGAAGAAAATACACGGCTAGCTGGCTCAACTGGCTGCAATAACTTGATTGGCAGTTACCGTGTTGATGGTAAGCAAATAGCATTTGAACAAGTTGGCACCACGATGATGGCCTGCCCCGACACGCAAATGCGTAACGAGCAGGCAATGCTAAGCACACTTAATAACGTAGACACTTGGCAAGTAGACGGTGGTTCCTTGTCACTTAAAAATGCCAATGGCAAACCAGTGGCAGTATTTGAGGCCGTGCATCTTTATTAGCCATCGGTTTGCAGGTAAGCTCACTTAATGAAAGCGCCCTCTTGTCGCTGCTGCTCTCTACGTACAAGTATGTCGACAAACGCACGCACTTTCGCAGGACGAAAACGTGCTAATGGGAAAGCGACATGTATGCCGCCGGAGGGCAAACTCCACTGGGGCAAAATATGTATAAGGCGCCCGGCGGCTATATCGCCTGCTATGACATAATCCGGCAATACCGAGATTCCCGCACCAGCGTACAACGCTTCACGTACCGCGAGTGTCGCATCAAGAAAGATTGAGGCGCGCACGTGGATGGTTCTGCGTTCACCCTTACTGAGTGAAAACTCCCACTGCAATGGATGGGGCAGCGCTTTATTAGCAATGAACGGGAACTTCAATAACTCTTCCGGCTGAGAGAGCTGCGCCACCTCTTTTTCAAGGCTTGGCGATGCAACGAGCAATTGCCGAAAAGAGCCTATTTTCCTTGCTTGCACGCTTGCCTCTGTTAGCCAACCAACACGGATAGCCAGTTCGATATCCTCAGCCATCAGATCGACTTTTTGATCCCGCAGCGTAGCATCGACCCGGCAATCGGGATATTGCTGGGTATATGCAGCAATCGCAGGCACCACAAAGGTGACACCGTAATCGAAAGGGGCCGTCAATCGTAATGTGCCTGTCGGCTCCTGGGCTATTTCGCCTAACTCATCAAAAGCATCTTCAGCTTCACGGAGAATCAAGGCACAGCGTTGGTAAAACACTTTTCCAGCGGAGGTAACTTGTACCGATCGCGTCGTACGCGTGAGGAGAGAGGTTCTAAACTCTTGCTCAAGGCGTGCCACCTGCTGGCTAACCACCGCCTTGGTGATACCCAGACGCTCTGCGGCGGCCGTAAAAGACCCCGTTTCAACCACTGCCGCAAAGTAAGTTAAGCGCCGCAAGTTATTAAATCCGCCTAGCTTACTTCCACTTCGACTGTATGCTTTTTCCATACACATAATATGCTTCGTATGTATTTATCCGTCAATACAATCTCTTTAGCATGCGAGTCCATCATGTATAGAGAGACTCGACGATGAATAACACTTTGTATTACCTGTTCGACCCTTTGTGTGGCTGGTGCTATGGCGCAACATCATCTGTTTCAGACGTGATCGCGGCAGACGATATAAACGTGGTTCTGTTACCCAGCGGCCTTTTCTCAGGCCGTGGCGGAAGGCAAATGGATCATGAATTCGCGGCCTATGCCTGGAGTAACGATCAGCGGATTGAGCGCCTAACGGGGCAACTATTCACTCAACTATATCGCGATCACGTGTTAAGCGATCATCATCAGCGGTTTGATAGTAGTGCCGCTACGCTAGCGCTAACGGCAGTATCGCTTACCGCACCCGCCGATGAGTTCGAGGCTTTAAAAGCAATCCAATACGCACGCTACGTACAGGGTCGTGATGTGACATCTCAAGTCACGTTGGTTGAGATTCTACAAAGACTTGAGCTGACACAAGCGGCTGAGTTAATGACAGGTGCCAGTGAAACACTTATCCATTCCAATCGTTCTCGCATTTCACAGGCTCAAACGCTAATGCAGAAGCTTAACGTTCGAGGAGTGCCCACGTTCATCGCTCAGTCGAGTGGAAACCTAAAGGTTCTTTCCACGAATGAGTTGTATGCCAACCCCAGTGCGCTAGCCCAACAGATGCGCGCGCTATAACGCGCCAACTTAATCAATTGACCCTCTAAACAAAATTGCAGAAGAAAGAAAAAATGGCTACTCGGCGTATGTTTTTAAAGTCATTAACTGCCTTAGGATTATCCATGGCTATAAGTACTGGCAACCTAAGTGGCATAAAAAAGAGCCTCGCGTCTGATGATCAATTAAGTTGGCAGCATTTTCCTGCGGGAGAAAATGGCTTTTTCCGAGCGCCCGTATTGGTGACGGGAGCGACAGAGGCAGTATTAATTGATAGCAGCTTTACCTTATCTGATGGACGTGCAATTGCCGAGGCAATCCAACAGAGCGGTAAGCAGCTAACTACCGTCTATATTAGCCAAAGCGATCCTGATTACTATTTTGGCCTTGGCGCGATACAAGCAGCATTTCTCGATGCTCGCGTTATCGCCGCCCCCGCCACAATTGATGCTATCAAGGGAAATGTAGAGAAAAAAATCTCCACATGGTCACCCCAGCTCCAAGAAAACGGACCACAATCACTTGATGAAATCGTTATGCCCGAGGCGTTTGATGGCCAAGCATTGCAAGTCGATGGTCAAGACATTCAGATTGTTAATGTAGAGGGCCTGCCCAATCGTCGCTACCTCTGGGCTCCCTCCCTGGATGCTGTTTTTGGAGGTGTGCTGGTATTCTCAGACCTACACGTGTGGACAGCAGACACCCCTACTGCTGAACAGCGAGCGGCTTGGGTACAAGCGCTTGATGAAATGGCAGCACGCTCTCCTAGGGTCGTTATACCCGGTCACATGCAACCTGACGCAGCTATTGATGCTTCCGCGATTCAATATACACGTGACTACCTATTAGCATTTGAAGAAGAGCTCGCCAAAGCGAATAACAGCGATGAACTCATTGAAGCAATGACCCGTCGCTACCCAAATGCAAAGCTAAGCGTTGCACTACAGATTGGCGCTAAAGTAGCTATGGGGGAAATGAACTGGGGATAGTCATTTTTCTCTATAGTATAGAGGTGGACGATGACTATCTTTCTGCAATGGCAGCTTGGTCACCCAACTTGCAAGGTTCAGTTGTGAAGGTGCCCACGCTGTAGACACTTTATAGACACATACGAAAAAGCCGCCCTTTCGGACGGCTTAATCTAATTCTCTAACGCTCTGATTTTAACCACTTTTCAGTGGTGCCGACACCAGGAGTCGAACCCGGGACCTACTGATTACAAGTCAGTTGCTCTACCAACTGAGCTATGTCGGCTCTTCGCGCTTTCTTGAGAATATGATTGCTTCACTGTTAAGCTTTGCAATCAACAAGAAATCTTGTTGGCAATGGCTGGGGTACCAGGATTCGAACCTGGGAATGCCGATACCAAAAACCGGTGCCTTACCACTTGGCGATACCCCAACGTTTGGTGGCCAGAGACGGAATCGAACCT
>NZ_JABUZF010000233.1:3949-9934 GCF_014897885.1 Halomonas sp. 3D7M
AAACTCAGCTTTTCGTCAACACTTTCGTGAAACTTTCTTTCTAGTCACGTGCTTAGGGCACTTCTTTGCAGGGCTCAAAACGTGCAAAAGCCGCGCCATCCGTGGGCTGCACCGAGTTTCACTCCTTACAGCCTTGCTTCCTGAACGCTTAAGCCTGGGTAGGCGGCACGTAACCTTCCGCTTGATCCGTTGCTTCGTTATTTAGAAAACGCTGCATTTGATCCATCAAATAGGCGCGCGCCTCGGGCTCTAACATGTTGAGGTGCTTTTCATTAATCAAGCGCGTTTGCAACGACTGCCACTCTTCCCAGGCCTGCTTAGACACCGTGGCTTGAATCTCTTGGCCCTGCTTACCTGGCAGTGGTGGAAATGGCAGAGCGGGTAGCTCTTGTTGGTACTTGCGGCAAAAAACGGTGGTGCTCATGGTGTACTCCTTTTTGAATAACGCTGCGAATATAAAAGTAATAACGCGAGTGAGGTTAGCGCGACGGCCCCGGCGTTGGATCTAGGGAAAAAGGCGCCAGCTGGCTCAGCAGCGATTTAACCGGCGCAGCCAAGCCAAGCGAGGGCGGTGCGTCAACGTCATACCACACGCCATCTTCTCTTACGCCGTTCAGCCTATCGCAACTGACGGGCTGAGGCGTAATCAATAGCCGAAAATGGCTAAACGTATGAGTAAAGCTGGGCAGTGGCGCATGGCGCTCGGGGGACGTCACATGATCAGCCAGCCAATCGTCCAGTTCACTATGTTGCTCAAATTGAGGCAGGCTCCATAGGCCTCCCCACAGGCCGCTGGGTGGCCGTTGCTCTAACCACACCCGCCCTTGCCTGTCTCGTAGCATCAGCATAATGGTTTCACGCGTCGGCAAGGCTTTTTTAGGCTTGGATTCGGGAAAGCGTTGCGGCTCACCTTGGGCATAGGCACGGCATACGTCGTTAAACGGACAGATCAGGCAATCAGGTTTGCTGCGTTTACATAGCGTGGCGCCGAAATCCATGATGGCTTGGGTATAGTCGGCAAGACGGGTATTGGGCGTGAAATACTCAGCCAACGCCCATAGTGAGCGCTCTACTGCTGGTTTGCCTGGCCAGCCAGTAATGGCATGCAAGCGAGTCAGCGATCGTTTTACATTGCCATCTAAAATCGCGGCCTGCTGACCAGAGCTTTGCGCGATGATCGCGCCAGCAGTGGAGCGGCCGATACCTGGCAGCGCCATTAACGCTTCGACACTGTCCGTTGGCAGCTCTCCCCCATGGGACGCTAACGCCACTTGGGCCGCTTTATGCAAATTACGGGCACGGGCGTAGTAACCCAGCCCGGTCCAGAGATGCAGCACGTCGTCCTGAGGTGCGTTGGCCAGTGCTTCTAACGTGGGAAAGCGCGTCATAAAGCGTTTGAAGTAGGGAATAACCGTCGCGACTTGGGTTTGCTGGAGCATAATTTCAGATACCCATACCCGGTAGGCACTTCGGGGCGACTGCCAAGGCAGGTCATGCCGGCCATACTGATCGAACCAGGTAAGCAAGCGGCGTTGAAACTCTTCCGCCGCGAGGCACGGTGTAAACATGTCGGCCATAGGATTTCCTTAAACAGTAAAACGGCACCCTGCAATTAGCCGTCAGTTGGCCTTGCTATTATGTGGCTAACTAACACGCAAAAAAGCGCCGGCGGTAAGGCCGGCGCACACTGATTGTATCGCTTCAAAACGTGCATGAATGCTCAGTTAAATAGACGACGAATCCCCTCACGAAGTTCCTGACCAGCGCCTTCTCCTAGGCGTTCGTCAATTTGATCAAGCGAATCGCCCAGCCGCTCCTCAAGCTCTTCTTCAAGACGGCCGCCTGCTTCATTACGTAGTAGGTCTATCACCGCTGCTTGGAAAGCCGAACGATCAAATCGGCACCACTGGGTTTTATCGTCGCCCACATGGCCTTCACAACGAACTGGAAGAGGCAACTGCTCTAAACGCGAGTTCACGTTACAGGCGGCATCGGCTGTGTCGACCAACCTAGCATTTGCCTCAGTCGTAAAATTCAGCGTATTGAGACTGAATTCGCCTTCACCCTGTACATCAATACCAGGAAGGGTGATAAGCAAATCGTCGCTATTTACTACACCATTACGCACTTGGAAGGTCGCATCAAACCGTTCAAAACGCGTATCAGGTTCCCATTCGCGCTGGGTGCTTTCGCCCTCTAGCTGCGCCACTATCTCGCACATTTGCTGAGAGATATTCGTTTGCAGAATCGCTCCGTCGCTTAGCTGCGCAGTTAGCTCGCCGTTAAGATTATTGATGAGCACGTCACGGCGATTGCCTTGAGTCGTCAGTGCACCTTCCAAGTTAAAGCGGCCTCGTAACGGTGATGCCTCTTCACTAAAGGTTTCAATGAGCGGTGCGACCTGAACATCACTGACACTTGGAGAAATCTGCCATTCCAGTATGTTCGCTGTCGCATCTAGACGGCCAGTCGAATTAAGCTCGCCCTCATAAAAACGTGACTCAAAGGCTGTCAGTTGGTGCACTCCATTCTCGCCGCGCAAGCTTAGCGAAGTGTCATCGAACGTTAGTCCCGCCAGCACAAGCTGGTCGACGCTTAAGCCCCCCTCTAGCGATAGCGTGCTCAGCCATTCCTGAGGCAATAGTGCCCCATCGGTTTGGGCAAAGGCTTTGCGCAGTATACCTCGGCTAGCTTGTTGAGCGGTTTCCGGACCAGGCAGATAATGATCAATATTCAGTTGGTCACCTTCCAGATTAAAGGCGAGCCGAGTACCGTCCAGCGCGGCGGAAATATTACCTGTAAAGGTACTGTCGTCCACTACTAAGGAAAGACGCGGCAATGCAATACTCGTCATATCGCCTTCAATTGGGCTAGTCATCGCCACATCTCTCAGGGCACTTTCATTGGCCGTCTTGAGAGTAATGCCTGCGCGAGATAACCAAGGCCGCAATGTAAAAGGCGCTGCGGTGAGTTGGCCACTGTATTGAGGAGAGTCTAAAAACTTTTCGACATTGAGATGACCACTGACTCTCAGCCCATCCGGCCCGGTTAACTGAGCATCTTTAAACTGAGCAGTTTGCGCCGCCCAGTCACTTTCCAAACCAAATGCCAACGAAAGCGCGAGGCTACCCTGCCAATTGTCTGGATGACGTAAGCCCGCGTCAACGACACCCTCGCGAATCGTAAGTTGCTGCTCCCCCATTCGGGCAACTATTTCAGCTGCTTTCAAACTAAGCTGCTGCGGATCACTTTCTCCAGAGCGTCGCGTACGGGTCGTCAGCTGGATATTTTCAAAAACCAACTGCTCATCTTTCAAACCTAAACGAAGACGAGTTTCGAGATTCACTTCGCTGGTCAGGTCGGGCGTACGCTCCAACACCTCTGCATCTAAGCGATTATGCTTAGTTAATGTAAACATGGTTTTTAAAGGGAAGGAGCGTAACGGATTGACGTTGGCGCCTGAAATATTGAGCGGCTGCACACGCCAAAGCGCTTGGCTTTGCTCATCACGGAAGCGAATATCAGCATTTTTCACTTCTACGCTGGCAATATTCAGCACCACCGACAAACTTCCAGCATCTGCGTTGGGGCCAGCGCTTGCAGGCGCCAGTACCGTTTCCGCTGTTTCGTTACCCTGCTCAGCGAGGCGCTCTAGTAACGGCTGCCAATTACCTTCGCCCTGCTCATCCTTTTCAAGGTTTAAGCGCATGCCATCTAGGGTTAAGCCATCAACCGCGATTTCGCCGCGTAATAAAGGGGCAAAGGCGACGCTAACTTCAGCTCGCTCAATGGCGGCAAACGCACTCTCGTCCTGAGCTTGCTCTGGCAGCCACGCTTTTGCCTGCTCAACACTGACCCCTATACGCGGATAAAATGACCATGTGATCGGGCCTTCCAACGCTAGATTCAGGCCAGTTTGTTCTTCTACCACCGCAGTTAGCCGAGGCTTGAAATCTTCTGGGTCAAGAAAAGTGGTGACATACACCACTGCGGCAACGGCAACAATCGCTAAAATACCTACCGCGGCCAGCAAAATACGTAGTAGATGATTCATTGCCCTTTTCCTTGTGGGTCGAGCTCAACAAAATCACTGGTGATGGAATCATCCGACGGCGCGGATGATTCAGGGGCTACGGGGCGATAACCAAGCTTTGAGAGCAGTACTCGATCGGCTAACGGCAGCGACGACGTTGCGATGCGCAGCACACGTCCTTCCTGTTTTGCCTGCTCTCCTAACAGTGCCATTAGTCGTGTGCCTACGCCACGCCGTCGGGTGGGTTTACGCACGCACAGCTCGGAGAGCCACCAGGCGCGGTCAGCTGCCTCTTTTATCGCCACTGCACCGAGCAGTCGATCATTAAAATGTGCGCAGGCAAAAAAGTGCTGCCCTTTTAAATGCTGTTCAATAAAAGGGGCGACCGTTGGTGTAGGCATTCGCTCTTGGGGCGCATCTTCATAAATGCGTATTAGGTCAATACGCACCTGCTCCTCTGCTTCCCAACGGGCCTGGTCGACGTAATCCAATGTCACCGGCATGGTGAAATCCTCTTTGCCAAAGCAGCAAGGCTGCTATTCTACCGCCAGCAAAGGCGGCTACCTTTCGCGCATTGTAGCGGATGGGGGTGCCGATTCACTATAATGGTCGCTTTTGGCACAGGTTATGCTTTGATCTGGCGGTGTTAACATTACCCGACGATCCACCAATACCCCCTCAGAGTGCGCATCAGCGCAGGAGATGCAACATGTCAGCGCGTATTGCCACGGTAAGCCGTGACACCAACGAAACGCAGATTACGGTCAGCGTCAACCTTGATGGCGAAGGCCGTCTCCGCAGCGACACCGGCGTTCCGTTTCTTGACCATATGCTTGATCAAGTGGCTCGTCATGGGATGGTGGATCTCGACATTGACGCAAAAGGCGATCTGCACATCGATGATCACCATACAGTTGAAGATCTAGGCATTACCCTAGGCCAAGCATTTCACCAAGCGATCGGCGATAAACGCGGCATCTATCGCTACGGGCATGCATACGTTCCTCTTGATGAAGCGTTGTCCCGTGTGGTTATCGACTTCTCCGGCCGTCCAGGTCTCTATATGAATGTCGACTTCACCCGCGATACCATTGGCCGTATGGATACCCAGCTGTTTTGGGAATTTTTCCAAGGCTTCGTCAACCATGCGCGCGTCACCCTGCATATTGACAATATAAAAGGCTTTAATGCTCACCATCAGGCTGAGACTATATTTAAAGCGTTTGGCCGCGCGCTGCGCATGGCGGTGGCAGAAGACCCGCGTATGGCGGGACAAATGCCGTCTACCAAAGGAAGCCTATAATGCCGGGTATTGCAGCGAGTGGTAGCTCGCCAACGATCACAAGGAGCGCTTTATGACCATCGCGGTAATCGATTATGGAATGGGCAACCTGCACTCTGTGGCAAAAGCGCTTGAGCACGTCACCCACGAAAATGTGATTATTACTCGCGACCCGCGACGTATTCTAGGTGCAACGCGCCTAGTACTCCCGGGCCAAGGGGCTATTAGGGACTGTGTAGGCGAGCTGGAACGTACCGAGCTACGCGGCTTAGTCGATGACATCCTTACCCGTCAAGCGAAACCACTATTGGGTATTTGCGTGGGCCAGCAAATGCTGATGGAACGTAGCGAAGAGAACGGTGGCGTAGATTGCCTAGGCTTTTTCCATGGCAGCGTTGATCGTTTTCCGGCCAATATGCGCGATGATTACGAACAGCGCTTAAAAGTCCCGCACATGGGCTGGAACCTTGTAGCGCAGCATCACGATCACCCGCTATGGTCAGGCATTGACGATAACGAACACTTCTATTTTGTACACAGCTACTACGTTAATGCGACTGACGACGCGCAAGTGTTTGGTACTACCCAGTACGGCAAGGTTTGCGCCCATGTAGCGATTGGCCGTGACGCCACCTTCGCTGTGCAGTTCCATCCTGAAAAAAGCTCCCGC
>NZ_JABUZF010000233.1:9956-10155 GCF_014897885.1 Halomonas sp. 3D7M
CTCCCGCGCGGGCCTTCGCCTGCTAGAAAACTTTGTCACCTGGACGCCCTGAGAGGTTTCACAATGTTGGTAATTCCCGCGATTGATCTCAAAGACGGCCAGTGTGTGCGCTTGAAGCAAGGCCGCATGGAAGATTCAACGTCCTACGGCGATGACCCTGTTGCCATGGCCGCTCGCTGGGTAGAAGCGGGTGCTCGCC
>NZ_JABUZF010000233.1:10247-18986 GCF_014897885.1 Halomonas sp. 3D7M
TGCGCGCGCCTACCCTAAGCTGCCCATCCAAATTGGCGGCGGTATCCGCTCAGCGGAAACCATTGAGCATTATTTAAATGCCGGGGTTTCTTACGTCATTATTGGCACTAAAGCAGTTAAAGAGCCGAACTTCGTGGGCGAAATGTGCCGTGCGTTCCCAGGCCACATTATTGTTGGCCTGGATGCTAAAGATGGCTATGTGGCCACCGATGGCTGGGCGGAAGTATCCACTTTAAAGGCGACCGAGCTCGCCAAGCGCTTTGCCAATGACGGCGTTTCCAGCATTGTCTATACCGACATCGCCCGCGATGGCATGATGCAAGGCGTCAATGTAGAAGCCACGGCTGCGCTAGCCCGCGAAGGTGGCTTACCGGTGATTGCTTCCGGTGGCGTCACCAATTTAGACGACATTCGTGCGCTGTGTGATGTCGCTGACAGCGGCATTTTAGGCGCGATTACCGGCCGCGCGATCTATGAAGGCAGCCTCGATGTGGCAGAAGCTCAGCGCTTGAGCGACCAGCTTAGCGGAGGCGACAAATGAGTTTAGCGAAACGTATTATCCCTTGCTTAGATGTCGATGCCGGACGCGTGGTGAAAGGCGTTAACTTTGTTGGCATCCGTGATGCAGGCGACCCGGTCGAAATTGCTCAGCGCTATAACCAGCAGGGTGCCGATGAAATCACCTTCCTCGACATTACCGCCAGCCATGAAAACCGTGACACAACGGTCGACATGGTAGAGCGCATTGCCGGTGAAGTGTTTATTCCCCTCACCGTGGGGGGAGGCATCCGCAGTTGCGATGATATTCGCACGATGCTGAATGCAGGGGCTGACAAAGTCTCCATCAATACCGCCGCGGTGACCAACCCCGAGTTTGTTCGCGAAGCCGCCGAGCGCTTTGGCAGCCAATGTATTGTGGTGGCGATTGACGCTAAGAAGGTGTCTAAAGAAGGCGAGCCTCCTCGCTGGGAAATATTCACTCACGGTGGGCGTCGACCAACGGGACTGGATGCCATCGAGTGGGCCAAAAAGATGGTAGAGTTTGGTGCTGGCGAGTTATTGCTCACCAGTATGGATCGCGACGGCACTAAAGTGGGCTTTGATCTGGGGGTTACCCATGCTATTTCTGAAGCCGTTAGCGTGCCGGTGATTGCTTCTGGCGGTGTAGGAAACTTGGATCACCTAGTAGACGGCGTACTCAAAGGTGGTGCCGATGCGGTATTGGCAGCAAGCATCTTCCACTTTGGTGAATATACGATACCAGAAGCAAAACGTTACATGGCGGAGCACGGCATCGAAATGCGCCTTTAGCGAAACCACTTAGCAAAAAGCCCTTCTCTCAGGAGCAGTGACATGCCTCGTTATTATCAATGGGCAGGAGGGATAGCAGGGATTTGGCTGAGCACTACCGTCTCAGCCTTTTCTTTGCCAGATTGGCCTCCCACCTTAGAACTTGATCACACACTGGTGCAAACCAGTTTGCTAACGCGCCACTTCGATCCTGACCCTGACCATACCAATCAGCAAAAACTGGCAAGCATTGAACTACATAATCCAGACCGCTGGTTAACAGGGGCGGCATGGTTTAAAAACTCATTTGATCAACCAACCTGGTATTTTTATGCTGGGCGTGAATTCCCGCTTTGGCAATTTGCCGAAGAGATCAACGTACGCGCCAAGCTAACTGGCGGGCTACTACACGGCTATAAAGGTGAATATCGCGACAAGATTCCCTTTAACCATTTAGGCACGGCGCCTGCACTGCTACCCAGCATTGGCGTGCAATGGGGGCGTGTAGAATCAGACCTTATCATCTTCGGCACCGCCGGCATGATGGTCACGGCGGGCCTGCGGTTTTAACCAGCTTCGACCGTTACTCCTCGCCTTCGTCTAAGGTTAAACCAAGATTACTAATGCCGTTATTACGCCCTAGCTGACGAATTTCTTTTAGGGAGGTTTTATTAATTGGCTCGCTCACGGCGTCCAAAACAGCGTCCTGGAAATCATTTTCGTCGGCCATCAAGGGATGGTCGCGAATGATCAGCGCAAGCGCCTGGGCATCTTCTTCACCTTCCGTTAGCTCGATAAAAGCGCGCACGCCCGCTCGCGAGGTGCGGCTGACATCTAACACGGCTTCGGGCGACTCCCCCAGCAACGTATCCAGCAGCGCGGATACCGACACAACAGCATCTAACGCTCGGCGCGCTCCAAAGCTCTCATCATCTTCAGGAGGTTCGCACTCAGCCAGTTTTTCCGCTTGCCGAGCAAAGTCTATGCTCGCATTCGAAACGCTCAAACGTTCCCACACCAGGCTCAGCACAGTCCGCAGTGTATGCTCGTCACCTACCCCCGCGGTTTGTTGATAAAGCGCGTAGTTAGGTAGCAGACGTTCACATAGGGCTGCCATAAACGCTTGCTGAGCGGGCAACGGCAACTGTTGAAGCCGCTGGTAAAATCCTAGGGGTTTAGCCACCATGCTGATTTCCTGGGTCACAATATTGGTGAAATGAACGCGATACGTTATCGTCGCACAAACGCGGCAGGAGATCCCTATCGCGTTATTAACATCGGCCGGCGAGGAGATTACCATGCATATCCATCTGCTACAGCACGGCCCTGACCATGGTCCCGCTCGTCTAACTGACTGGCTTGAGAGTATGGGCCATAGTTACACCGTTTTTCATCTTTATGCGGGCGAGCTAACCCCACGACCAGGTGAGTGCGACGCGCTAATTATACTGGATGGCCCTGAACGTCTAGTGAATGATCCACCCGATTGGTTTAAAGCCGAACGCAAGCTGATTAACCGCTATCTGGATGGGCAGAAACCAGTATTGGGTATTGGCTTGGGCGCACTGTGGATAGCGGAGGCGCTGGATGCCGTTATTGCACCAGGCACCTACCCTGAAATTGGCTGGCACCAAATAACACTTGCCCCAGAAAGCACCTTTGACCTACCCGAACAATTTGAGGCATTTATGAGGCACCGCCTCGTGTTTAGCTTACCGGAAAGCGCACTACCACTAGGCGGCAGTGCAGCAGCACCACTGCAAGGTTTTTCGTGGGACGCCGGGCGTGTCGTCGGTTTACTGTGTCATTTCGAAGCGACGGCTTCTAGCGTATCACCACTGCTCAATGCCGATGAGTGGCCACAGCCCAAAACTGCCGCAGCAGGACGCTTTATACAAACCAGTGAACAGATCCTAGAAGATGCTGGACGCTTTCATCAGTTAGCCCCGCTGCTAGACCGCGTGATGACCCAATGGCTGAAAGCGGCATAAGCTATAGATGAATACAACGCCGCTAAGCGCTCCACTGCCTAGCGGCTTCTAAGCAGCTTTCCCAATCGCCAACATGCAGTTCCACAGGACGGTTATCTCGCTGCTTTTCAAGATGATAGCGATAAAGTGGGTCGTAATATTCGGTCAACAGTGGCGCAAGCCATGCTTCGTGGGCTTGAATATTCCCTAGCGCATGGGCATCAAACGCCATACCTTGTAATCGCTGTAGACGCTGCAATCGGGCATTGCCTAAGCGTTTCGCCAAACGCTCCAGGGCATTGGCTAATTGGAGTCGCATACGTTGCCAGCCCTCTTGCTGGCCGTAACGGGCAGTGTAGCGCTGTTCAAGTGCTTCGATATAGTCACGGCGCAACTGCTCTAAACGCCAATCCAAGGGCATCTCAATGCGTATTCGCGGCGCACGCTGCAGGGCATGCCAAAAGGTAAGCGGAATATTGGCATTACCGATTTGCCGCGACTCATCTTCTACCACTAAGCTTCCCGTCAGCCCAATTAAGCGCTTGGCTAAGGCATGTTCAAAATCAATTTGTGTTGTCGGTTCTTCTGGCTGCCTCCCAAAAGCCGATCCTTTATGGTTGGCAAACGCCTCCAGATCAATGCCGTTACTCAATTGATTAATTAGCGTCGTTTTCGCGCAACCCGTCAGCCCCGCCACGACCAGCATCGGCTGGCTGGCCACGACCAGCATCGGCTGGCTGGCAGCCTCATCAATGCGCTGACATAGCCGTTGCCGCATCGCTTTCCAGCCACCGTCAATGCGCGGCCTGTTGATGCCTGCATCAGCAAGCCATTGCTGTGCAATTTGCGAACGCAGCCCTCCGCGAAAACAGTAGATAATAGCGTCTGGTTGACGCGCTACGTATCCCAGCCACGCGTCAACGCGTGCTCGTTTAGTGTCACCGCTGACTAAACGTTCACCTAACCCGATTGCCACCTGCTGTCCGTGCTGTTTATAAGCAATGCCCACTTGATGGCGCTCATCATCAACCATTAACGGTAAGTTAACCGCGCCAGGCAAACTGCCTTGAATAAATTCAACCGGGGCGCGCACATCTATCAGCGGTGTTGTTTGCGCAATTAAGTTCAATGATGCCGGAACAGTGGCTAGCGTCATCCAATGACCTCAATCAAAACGTCGCCTTGAGCTGCCTTCATGGTGCCAAACGGCACCAAGGTAAGACTGTGCTCACGACCAATACGCTCTACATCGTCTTCCCAGGCAGGGTCGACACTGATCAGCAAACCACCTGACGTCTGAGGATCACACAGCCATTGCCAGTGAGCATCGTCCATCGCAGGCAACGCTTTGCCAAGGGCTTCGCGGTTGCGCAGCGAACCCCCGGGGACAGCGCCCTGCCGACGGTAGGCTTCGGCTTCTGCTAAACGGGGTAAGCGGCGAAAATCGATCTGCGCCATCACACCGCTTGCGCTGCACATTTCAGCTAGGTGTCCAGCAAGGCCAAACCCGGTGACATCCGTCATAGCGTTAACGCCTTTCACCTTAGCTAACTCAACACCGATATGATTGGGCTTGAGCATCGTTTCACGAGCAAGGCCGTGATGGCCAGCCTCTAACAAACCCCGTTTTTCGGCTGTGGTTAGTAGCCCTACGCCAAGTGGCTTGGTTAGGAATAACAGGTCATTAGGCTTTGCTTGGCTGTTGAGCTTTAAATGCGCTAAATCGACTAACCCGTTGACCGCCAAACCAAACATCGGCTCAGGAGCATCGATCGAGTGACCGCCCGCTAACGCTACCCCTAGCTCACGACAAACAGCCTGGGCACCGGCAACAACATCTCCCGCGATTTCTGCGCTGAGTTTATCCAGCGGCCAACCTAAAATCCCTAATGCCATGACCGGCGTGCCACCCATGGCATAGACATCGCTAATCGCGTTAGTGGCAGCAATACGACCAAAATCAAAGGGGTCATCGACAATCGGCATAAAGAAGTCGGTGGTCGCAATCATGCCGCGGCCATCACCCAAATCATACACCGCTGCGTCTTCGCGTCCCTTGTTACCGACAATGAGGCGTTTATGGCCCGCGGCAGGCCCAGCTTTAGCAAGAATCCCATCCAGTACATCTGGTGCAATTTTGCAGCCGCAACCCGCTCCGTGACTATATTGGGTTAACCGAATTGCACTCATGGCGCCTCTCCTTAGTCTTAATGCTTTTCCTTAGCATAGCTTACGCTACAACGCTTCCAGGGCATCGCTCAATTTATCGACAGGGATAACCTCCATTCCCTTCGGAGCCTGCTTGGGTGCGTTGCCGCGCGGAACAATTGCCCTTAGAAAACCGTGCTTAGCCGCTTCAGCAATGCGTTCTTGCCCACTGGGCACTGGTCGAATTTCTCCTGAAAGCCCCACTTCGCCAAACACCACCAGCTCTTTTGGCAGTGCGCGATTTTGCAGACTGGACACCACGGCTAACAGCACCGCTAAGTCAGCACTGGTTTCGAGCACTTTCACTCCACCCACCACGTTAAGGAAGACATCCTGATCACCGGTAAACAGACCACCGTGGCGATTTAATACGGCTAGCAGCATGGCAAGTCGGTTTTGATCGACGCCAACGGCAACACGGCGAGGATTACCCAGGGCAGACTCATCCACCAATGCCTGCACCTCCACTAGAATTGGCCGAGTGCCTTCCCACACCACCATGACCAAGCTACCGGGTGCCTGCTCTTCTTGGCGTGAGAGGAAAATCGCACTGGGGTTTTTAACCTCTTTCAAGCCTTGCTCGAGCATTGCAAACACACCCAGCTCATTCACCGCGCCGAAGCGGTTTTTCTGGCCGCGGAGCGTTCTAAATCGAGAATCAGCTCCGCCCTCTAATAGCAACGAAGCATCAATCATGTGCTCCAGCACTTTAGGACCCGCCAGCGTGCCATCTTTGGTCACATGACCAACCAGCAAAAGAACCGTGTTCGTTTGCTTAGCGAAGCGTGTCAGCGCTGCCGCAGATTCCCGTACCTGGGCAACGCCTCCCGGCGCAGAGCTGATATCTTCCAGATGCATAGTCTGGATGGAGTCAATCACCAGAATCTCTGGCTTCTCCCGTTCAGATACCGCCAAGATGGTTTCCACGCTGGTCTCGGCCAACATTTTCAAGCCATTAGTAGGCAGCTGTAAGCGGTGGGCGCGCATGGCGACTTGGGAAAGCGACTCCTCCCCAGTGACATATAGAATACGCCGCTGCTGGGCGAGCTTGCAGGCAGTTTGTAGAAGCAGTGTAGATTTACCAGCGCCTGGATTCCCCCCCAGTAACACAGCGGAACCCGGCACTAAGCCACCACCCAGCACACGGTCAAACTCGGCAAAGGTCGAGGTAAGGCGAGGAACCTCACTGAGATTCACATTGCTAAGATCCACTACATCGCGCGACAGGTCTCCAGCATAGCCCGCTCGTCCCGTCGCAGTACCACCTCCAGGTCGCGCACTGGCCAAACGAATCTCACTTAGCGTGTTCCACTCCTGGCAGCTGGAGCACTGGCCTTGCCACTTTCGATACTCTGCACCGCACTCGGTACATACAAAGGCACTCTTCGCTTTCGCCACCGCCATGTTGCTCCTGTTGATATCTTGATGTCGCCACTGAGATTTATGCATCAGATCGCTAGAAATGCAAAAGGCGGCCAATGGCCGCCTTTGAGCGTCGCTTCACACTTTATTGACGCTGTAACTGCAGCATTTCGCCATTCTCGAAACGACGACGCTCTGGGTCGATTAGCTCCAGCGTGCGCTCACTGATACGCTGGAAGTAGTAAATCTGACCATCGCCATTCGGCGTTAATTCATAGACAGTAGCATCCGGATCAGACGGCGTGCCCGTCAACACTTCCCAGTTACCTGCATAGTTTTCGTCTGGTGGTGTTTGTGGATGATTACGATAAGTGGCGTTTAACGTGAACGTCCGTTCTTCAGGAGCACTCATTTCTTCGCCTATCATCGTCACATCCAAGTCGATACCATCGCAGTTGCGGCAAGGCAGCGTACCTTGGTAATTGACTTGAGAAGCAGTCATTCCTGCATCTTCACTCTGGCCCGTCGGGCCAGCTGCACAGCCCGCCAGCAGTGCCAACATAGCCGAGCCGGCTAGCAAACTCCTAAATTGCATTGAGTGTCTCCTTATCGTGTTGGACATACATTTCTTTCGCGCGCTTATGACAGCATAACCGCTACAAGGTGCGACGCCCACCCCCTTACTTACTTGAATGCTTGCGCTCGGGCAGCCATCGGGTGACCATGGGGTATTAACATTAGGATAATCAGGTTACCCGCATGAGCCAATACTGGAGTCCAGCTGTTCGGGAGCTTACCCCCTATGTGCCAGGTGAGCAGCCCCGCGAACAGGTTATTAAACTCAACACCAATGAAAACCCTTACCCACCCGCGCCAGGGGTGAGCAAGGCGCTGCGTAATTATGCCATCGATCATTTGCGCTTGTATCCTGACCCTACCTCTTATGCATTGCGTACAGCGCTGGCTGAAAGCTATGGGGTTAGCGTGGCAGAAACCTTCGTCGGCAATGGGTCAGATGAAGTGCTCGCGTTTGCGTTTCAGGCCTTCTTCTGCCATGACGCACCGCTGGATGTCCCCTCAATCACCTATAGCTTCTACCCTGTTTACGCCAATCTTTATGGCGTCACGCTTCGCAAACACCCACTAAATGCCCAGTGGGAAGTTGATATTGATGCTCTGGCGAGTGCATCAGAGCGCAGCGGCGTTATTTTTGCCAACCCAAACGCGCCGACTGGACACGCGCACCCCCTCGAAACCATTGAGGCTCTGCTTAAGCGCGTGACAAACCGGGTTGTATTAATTGATGAGGCTTATGTTGATTTCGGCGCAGAAAGCGCTGTCGCCTTAGTTGAGCGCCACCCTAACCTGCTAGTCACTGGAACGTTCTCTAAATCACGTAGCTTGGCGGGGTTACGCTTGGGCTATGCCATCGGCTCCCCAGAGCTGATTGATGGACTTCAGCGGGTCAAAGACTCGTTTAACTCCTATCCCGTCGATAGTCTAGCGAGCCTCATCGGCATTGAAGCCCTTAAGGATGAAGAACATTTTAACGCCTGCCGAAATAATGTGATCACGACTCGAGAGCGCACGCGTCAGCGTCTTGAGCAGCTAGGCTTTGAAGTACTGCCATCAAAAGCCAACTTCGTGCTTGCCCAGCATCCCGATTTTGAAGGCGCTCAGCTGTTTGCAGGCCTCCGCGAGCGAGGAGTCTTGGTACGTCACTTTAATACTGACGCGCTCAACAACTCCTTGCGCATCACCATCGGCACAGATGATGAAATGGATAGTTTAATAGAGGCACTGGAAGCAATCTGCCGCTAATTCTCACATTTTCAAAGCATAAAAAAATCCCCCAAGGCATCAGCCCTGGGGGATTTTTTCGAATAGTCTATAACCAATAGCGCAAACA
>NZ_JABUZF010000227.1:0-1254 GCF_014897885.1 Halomonas sp. 3D7M
AAAACTATCAGCTTGAGAGTCAGGAGAAGCCCATATGAACATTAGCCGAGTTGGTGTGGATATCGCAAAGTCTGTCTTTCACGTACATGGCGTTGACCGGCATGAGAAGCCTCAATGGCGAGGTAAATATACCCGGGCCAAGTGGCTGGAGGCTGTCTGTCGACGCGTTCCTCAAGGCGCCACCATCGGCATGGAGGCATGTGCATCGGCGCATTATTGGGCGCGCGAACTTCAAGCGCGTGGCTACCATGTGAAGCTCATAGCGGCCCAATTCGTGAAACCTTACGTTAAAACGAATAAAAATGATCGGGCAGATGCTGAAGCGATTTGTGAAGCATTAGGCCGTCCAACGATGCGCTTCGTGGCCGTAAAAACCGTTGATCAACAGGACAGTCAAGCCACCCACCGGATCCGTGAAGAGCTGATTAGCCAGCGCACAGCGAAGGCCAATCAAATCCGTGGCCTCGTCGGTGAGTATGGGTTTATTGCCCCCACTGGTATTCAGCAGTTACGGCGGGCGCTGCCTCTTTGGCTAGAGGATGCCACCAACGGGCTCAGTGACCGCTTTCGCCGCCTATTGGCCGACTTAGCGGATGACTTACGTTATTTAGACGAGCGCGTTGCGCAGTTAACGTCCGCCATTGAAACACATGCCAACACCGACCCGGTTGCCAAGCGCTTGATGACCCTCCGCGGCATTGGCCCCATCACCGCCAGTGCCTTATCAGGTGTACTGGGTGACGGTACTATATACAAGCGAGGACGCGACTTTGCCGCCTCATTAGGACTGACCCCGCGTCAACATAGCACGGGCGGAAGAGAGCGCCTGTTGGGGATCAGTAAACGTGGCAATAGTTACTTACGCAAGCTGCTGGTACATGGCGCCCGCGCCGTCCTTCGTTATTCGGTGAAAAAAGACGACGGACTCAGCCAGTGGATCAAGCACCTTGCCGTGCGCAAACATCGCAACGTGGCGATCGTGGCACTCGCCAATAAGACAGCGCGTATGGCGTGGGCCGTCACACGTTACGAGGTGCCGTATAACCCTGAGTTGGCCGCCGCCGCTTAAACAGGTGACGCGACCATCAATGTTGAACCTTTAACCGGTGTTCCTACCGCCCCGACTGCACCACCACAAGAGAGATGGCGAACAGGTCGAACCGACGTCGGGCCATACCGTGTAGCGCGTAGAGCAAGAAAGCTCGTTTACGCTGAGGGTACCCGACGTGCGAATAGCCCATTAAGGTCCGATGT
>NZ_JABUZF010000229.1:0-3884 GCF_014897885.1 Halomonas sp. 3D7M
ATTTAACAAGGCCAGCCACAGCAACAGCTTTTCTGTTGCCACTACAAAGCTGCGCATGCCGGCGGCGTTAAAGCGCTATATCAATGGCTCCTAGAAGACCGCTCTTGGCCGATTTTAGACCTTCGATCAATCTGGTGAAGTTCATGATGTGCGTTAAGCTGAACACGTTACGTTTCTAAGCTAGGTGGGCATGACGTTTTATCATCTTCTGAGGCTGACCAGTCGGCTCTCGTTTTCAAGCTGTTTAGATTGCCAGGGGACAAGTGGGGTCGAATCATTACGCGAGTTGCTAACTGAGTTAGAGCAATTTGGCCAGCAAAACGATGCTGCCATTGCTGATCGTCCGCGTCGTATGTTGAATATCACTCGTGGTACGGGGGAGTTTCTTTCAGTACGGATTCAATTCATTGGGGCTTCGGCGAATTGAAACAGAGATCGTCTCTGACTCGGCAATGTATGGGCGACTGGTAAGTGACCATCCAGCATCTCATAACCAGGCAATGCACGCGACAAGCGAGTGATTGCGGCGCTATAAGGCATCACCTGACGTATGATTAGAACGGAAAGATTGATACTTCGGCAATGGGATGACGAAGACCTCTATCCCTTTTCACAGATGTGTAGGGATAAGGACGTGATGGAGTTCTTCCCGAAGCCTCTGACGGAGGAAGAAAGCTACAGTATGGGGAGAAGAATCAAGTCCATCATTGCTGAGCGTGGGTGGGGGCTCTGGGCTGTAGAGGTCCCGGTCAAAGTAAGTTTCGCTCAGGATATTCTGAAATCCAATATTGAAAAGTACCGGAGTGTCGCTGTTGGCGAGCAGGCTACGTTCTTTGATCGTTGGGTGCTGGATGCGCTGTACATGCTTGATGCGGAGAACGCGTTGTCACGGGCGGACATCGCCAACTATGTTCAATTGTTCCCCTATAATCCCGTTGTTTTTCTTCTGCCGCCATGGGAGGACATTTACGGTACAGATTCAGAGCGTGATCAAACATTCGAGGAGTCCCTCAAGGTATTCGAGAGGATGAAAAGCTGGTATTCGCAATGGGATTACAAAACGCTGGATGCCACCTCCATCCACCAAGCGAGCGTTGCCTAAAAACGCACAACCGAAGGCTGGGGGAATCAGGTCAAGGAAGTGAATATGCCCACGACTGCTGAGTAAGGTCATGAAATATCCAGAGATCGGCCTGCACATACGTACCTATGATGATGAAGTGAAAAGTCACTCCCACGACCATCATCAACTGGTATTGCCCCTGGTCGGCACGCTGTTTCTGTCAGTAGATTCCATGGCGGGGGAGGTGGCACAGCACCGTGCGGCCATCATCCCTTCAGGAAGCGGCCATGGGTTTGCTGCAACAGAAGATAATCGGTTTTTGGTGGCTGATTTGCCTGTAGGGCTGGCTCCTGCGCTAGATAAGCTGCCTTGTTTCGTGGGGCTTGATTCGGCACTGCACCATTACGTCCAGTTCCTTCATGCTCAGGCTATGAGCGGGGCTGGGTCAAGCGTTACCCAGCATCACATGCTGCTGTTACTGATACAGCTGCTGCAGGAGCGCCATGGAAGTCAATTGAAACTGGATCGCAGGGTTCACGCAGCGCAACAGTTTCTGGATGACCACTTCCACCAACCGATTTCCATGGCAGAGGTTGCTAACGTGGCCCATCTGAGTATTCGGCAGTTGAACGATCTTTTTCGCCATCAGGTGGGCGTGACGCCTCATCAATACCTCACAGAAGTGCGAATGAAAGAGGCGTTTCGGCTTCTGGAGCAGTCAGGCCTCAGCGTTCAGCGGGTGGCTGATGCGGTAGGCTATTCGTCGTTATCGGCCTTCAGCGACCGCTTCAGACGTCACTTTGGCAAACCGCCTAGCCACTTCCGCCGTCTCTCGACATAATTCCGCCAGGATTCAAAAGACCCCTATCGATTCCATGGATACGCTCTCCCGCAACCGCTAATGCATGACAATTTCGGGGGAGAGTGACATGGCAACCGTGAATGCCGCTACCTGGATCGGATCCATTTCCGTTCTGCTTTGGGGGACTTTGGCTTTGCTGACCAAGCTATCCGGCGGAGATATTCCAGAGTTCCAACTGATGGCCATGACTTTCGGCATTGCGTTTCTGTTGATGGGTGGGCGTTGGGTCTTGGCTGGCCATACGGGCGTTCGGTATATACGCCAGTCGCCGTTTGCCTGGTGTATCGGTATCGTCGGGTTATTCGGTTATCACTTTGCATATTTCAAGGCGATGACGCTAGCACCGGCGGTGGAAGTCAGCCTGTTGGCTTACCTATGGCCGCTGCTGATCGTTCTGCTGTCTGCCCTGTTACCGGACGAGAGGATGCGAGCTCAGTCTATCGTTGGCGCCTTGGTGGCGCTGGTGGGTTGTTGGTTGTTGATCAGCCGAAATGCAGGCGGATTTGCTTGGGAGAACCTGCCCGGTTATCTGGTAGCGCTGGCGTGTGCATTGATTTGGTCTTCTTACTCCGTGCTCAGCAGATTGGTACGTTCAGTGCCAACCGATGCCGTCGGTTGGTTCTGCGGCGTGACGGCGCTGCTGGCTTTAGGGTGCCATATGCTGTGGGAAGAGACGGTGTGGCCGGACGGCTTGATGCAATGGGTAGGCGTGGTTGGGCTGGGCCTCGGGCCGGTTGGAATCGCATTTTTTACCTGGGACTATGGCGTCAAACACGGGAATATCCAGCTACTTGGCACCCTAGCCTACAGCGCGCCACTCATTTCGGTGGTGCTACTGATCTTGGCGGGATACGGCAAGGCCACGGTGGCCGTATTGAGTGCTAGCGTGCTCATCGTCATTGGTTCTTTGATCGCAAGTCGCGCGACGCACCAACGAGCGCAGTGCTAGAATTGATGGCAGCTGATAACGCTCGTTGAGCAAATAGGCGCAGCCATGGAACCTTCATCCGCAGTCACGCTGGCGTTGGCAGACGCATCGGCATTTGATGCGTTCAAGCAAGAGCTAAAAGCCTCGTTTAGCGTGAAAAACGGCTTTCGGGAAAAAAGTATCATCGAACTGGAGCAAATCGGCATTCACCCGGAAGCAGCAGGTAGGGGGCTGGGTAAGCAGCTCATTGTGGAGTCGCTAGCACCGTTCAAGGCTCACGTGCGCCGCCAGGGCTGCGATGTGGGGGCGGTGATGGTGACCACCTCGGAAGGCAACTCCGCAGAGAAGCTGTATCAATCCACGCTAGGAGTCTCCCGCGCGGCCGTGATTAGCGGCTATGGGGCTGGAGATGAGGTGATCTTATATAACGCCAGCGTAGGCCCAGAGCGGGGCGGGTAGCAGGCAGCCTTCGTAAGAACCCTAGCTACGTTGTTGCGTCCGATACTCAGTAGGACTGACACCTGTCTCTGTGCGAAAACGGTTGCTGAAATGGCTGCTGGAGCCAAAACCGCAGCGTAGTGCGATCTCAGTCATATTTAGCGATGTTTCCGCCAACAAGTATTGCGCCCGGATAAGACGACGGTGTAGCACATAGCGATGTGGTGGGTAACCAGTGGCTTGTTTGAACATGCGGGCGAAATGGTAGTCACTTAAGCCAGTGATACCCGCCATGCATGCCAGCGTAAGGGGTTGGTTCAGGTGATGCTCAATGAACTCCACCACTCGTTTTAATTGCCACGCAGGTAGTCCACCGGTTGGGCGCAGAGTTGGCAGTCGGCGCTGGCTATAGTGGCGTAGGGTATGTATCAATGCCGTTTGGGTGGCGGAATCCAGCGCTAATTGATCCAGCGGGTCTTGCCAGTTGCTCTGGCCAAGGGTGGTGCAAAACAGCTGAGTGAGCAGCGCATCCTGGGCGAAGTCGATTTCGTCCAGTTGCACGCTTCGGCCGTAAGCGTCCATTCCGCGACGTT
>NZ_JABUZF010000230.1:0-1931 GCF_014897885.1 Halomonas sp. 3D7M
TTGATCAAAGACAGCAGGAACAGGTGATCTTCGGTACCACCAGAAACGATATCGTAACCGCGATCGATAAACACCTTGGCCATCGCCTGGGCGTTTTTGACCACCTGCTGCTGGTAAGCTTTGAATTCAGGCGCCATGGCTTCTTTGAAGCAGATCGCCTTGGCAGCAATAACATGCATCAACGGGCCGCCCTGGCCACCAGGGAAGACAGCTGACTGCAGCTTTTTCTCGATATCCGCATCGTTTTCAGCGGAGAGAATAACGCCGCTGCGTGGGCCACGCAGGGTTTTGTGCGTGGTAGATGTGACGACGTGAGCATGGGGCAGCGGGCTTGGGTAAATGCCTGCAGCAACCAAGCCAGAGACGTGCGCCATATCAACCAACAAGTAGGCACCTACTTCATCAGCGATCTCACGGAACTTAGCCCAATCGACAATTTGCGAGTAGGCAGAGAAACCAGCAATGATCATTTTGGGCTTGTGCTCGCGAGCAAGCTCAGCCACCTGATCGTAATCAATCAAGCCCTGTTCGTTCAGCCCATACTGGATAGCATTGTAGTGTTTGCCAGAGAAGTTAGGCTTGGCACCATGGGTTAAGTGACCACCGGCATCCAGGCTCATCCCCAAGATGGTGTCACCCGGCGTTACCAGCGCTTGGAAAACCGCGCTGTTGGCCTGTGAACCAGAGTGAGGCTGAACATTCACGTAGGTCGCGCCGAACAGCTGTTTGGCGTAGTCGATCGCAAGATTTTCAGCGATATCAACAAATTCACAGCCGCCGTAGTAGCGCTTACCTGGATAGCCTTCGGCGTATTTATTGGTCAGCTGGCTGCCTTGCGCTTCCAGTACGCGGGGGCTGGCGTAGTTTTCAGAAGCAATCAATTCAATGTGAGCTTCCTGGCGTGCAACTTCTTTTTGCATCGCGTCAAATAGCACATCATCGAATCCGGCAATTGTCATATCGCGGCTGAACATCGGCGGGAACCTCGTTACAAAAGGATCATCATGGGGAAACTAGGCCGCTATCATAACGCAGCCTGACGCGACTTTCATCGCATCCGCGTCAGGTCGTGCATGAGCGTATTTCATGTTGCAGTCGTCATCAAAAAACTGACTAACTGGTCAACCGCGCTACTTTAGCTCATAGGTGAACGTAAACCGCTCAGTACTCGCCATCGGGTTCATCATGAATTGGTTAAAAGTAAACGGATTGGGCAATGCGACATTGACCGTTAAGGCTTGGGAATGGCCAGCCATAATGTCGACCATCCCGGTCATTAATTTGGTTATTTGCGAGCCTAACATAGGCTCAAGCTGACGAGCCTGCCCCACCGCCATAGAGATTGCTTGCGCTTCGGTAATATTCTCGTGCGCGGCGATCTCGGTAGTTAATCGCGGCAGCAACCCTTCATCGGTATAAGCCACAACGACCTCACCACCATGCAACGTGGCTGATTCAAACAACGCAGGGTTTTGCATTGCCTGCTCAATGGAAACGCTTTTTGGCAAACTGATCGGCAAATCAAGGCTGTATTCAATTCCTGCAGCACTACTCAAGCGCACATAGCCATCAGCGATCAAGCGGTCGGTTTCCCCCCCTTCCTCCCAGCGGGAATGACTGCGCCCTTCAGCCTGTAACTGACCACTTCCCCCTGTGAGTATTTTGTTGAAGGTTTCGAACTCTTGTCGTTGCTCGAGTGGCAATAAAGGCAGCAGTCCCCCAATATCAAAAAATGCGCCTTCGAAGCCTGCATCGCCCACATAGGAATTGCCTTCTACCCAGGCGCTATCCAACGCTACGCGCCAACCATCTCCGGACAGATCCATGCCATTCAACGCGGCATGTTCCACGCTCTCTTCCCCAGGCGTATCAATTCCGGTTAGCTGCTCAATGCGCAAATTAGCGAGCGCAAGAACCGAACTAATCCCACT
>NZ_JABUZF010000230.1:1951-14945 GCF_014897885.1 Halomonas sp. 3D7M
TCCAAGTCATTAAAATCGGCACTGACGCCCTGCATATCGAACAAGCCAATAGCGCTACTGCTGACCTCTTCAAGCGTCAGCGTTTCAATGTGCAACTGCCCCTCAAGCGGGGGAGAGTCTAGCTCACTAAAAAACTCATCCGCTGCCTCACCCTGTAGGTTTAGCGTGATGTCACGCGCATTCAGCGCCTTCCATACCATGCCTGGCGCACTCATTTCATCAATCGACGGCACGGCTTGCACTGCGTTAGGCAGTTCAATGGAGGCGACGCTGAAAAAAGGCAGCGAGCTGCCAGCCTCGCTAACGGCCATACCATCAATAACTACGTTATCAGGACGATGATAGTCGCCTTCAACGAGATAGCGTTCGATAGTAAACACGTCGCCATTGGCATAAGTGATAGCAATGTCTTCAGCAATAACAGCCTCAGACTGCTCATACACTTGGGCAACTGTGAATGCGCTCGCTTCATTGCCAAGCCGCTCGCGAAGCTCCGCTTCAAGTTGCTGAGGCGACGCATTCACCGCACCGGAAAGTAGCAGCAACGAAACCCCAGCCGTCAGCTGGCGATGACCTAAAGACACGGGCATGTCATGACCTCCTTGTGAGAAGCGCTAAGCATAGCACTTGGCAACGTGCTGTTAAGCTTCTCCAAGCAACCCCAAACTCGCCGCAGGCGCTTGACGCCGCAGGCTATAAGAAAGGGCATGTCCGATAATGCCAATCAGTAATGCGCCCCCTAAGGGCAGAACTAACCATAAGCTCACATGTAGGCGCGGTGTTAAATCAAGCCAATAGAGATAAAGCGCGGCAGTGGCAAACTCTGCAAGGAAGGCCCCCATCAAACCGCTGGCAAAACCGAGCAGCGCATATTCAGCACCTTGTACCCGTGAAATCATTCGGTTACCTGCACCAAATACACGCAGCAAGCCGCTCTCATGGGCGCGTACCGGCCGGCTAGCCGTCAGTGCTGCATAAAGCACACTAACGCCAGCCATCAGAACCAGAATAAGCACTAGCTCCACTGCTCGGGTGACCTGGGTAAGCACCTCGCGCACTTGGCCTAAGATGGCATCCACGTTGAGCAGTGAGACACCTGGAAAATCATTGACTAATTGTCGGATTAAGCTCTGTTCTTGCTCTGGCAAGTGAAACGCGGTGATAAAACTATGGCCAAACGATTCAAGCACGCCCGGTGGAAAAATAACGAAGAAATTTGGGTTAAAGCTATCCCAGTTAAGGCTGCGCAGGCTCTCAATACGGGTAGTGATGGTATCACCGCCGACGGAGAACGTTAGCTCGTCGCCTAACCCAAGGCCAAGGCGCTCTGCTAGTCCATCTTCCACCGAGATGGGCACAACGTTAGCAGCTTCCTGAGGCGTGGCCTCCACCTCACTCATCCACCCCTGTGGCTCACGCGGTTGTGAAAACCACTCTCCGGCGACGACCTGATTACCTTCGGGCAGCTCTGATTGCCAGGTAAGATTCAGTTCACGGCGCAGCGAGTTATCACCTCTGGCATCAGGCGGAACGGCTTCTATCGGCGGCTGACCGTTAATAGCACTGATTCTTCCGCGCACCATTGGGTACAGCGTGCTTTGGGTCTCCACCCGCGGAGCAACCGCCTCTTCGAAGGCATCTCGCTCACTGGGCTGAATATTGATAGCAAAGTAGTTAGGGGTATTCGCCGGCAACTGATCTTGCCAGGTGGACAATAAATCCCCCCGCACCAGTACGATCATCGCCATCGCAAAAAACGTGACCGAAAACGCCAGCAGTTGCCCAAGCCCTGCCTGCTTTCGGCGGGCCAGCTGCCTGCCGCCCAACCGAAACGCTTGGCCCCACTCACTTCCACCGGAAAGCCGTTGAACAGCTTTCAACAGGCCGTTTAGCAACAGCGTGCTAGCCATCCATAGAAGCCCTAACAGGGCCGCACCGCCAATGAGTAAAGCCAGTGCAAGCGAAAAACTGCCTGAGTAAAGCCACAACAGGCCACCAAACACTAGACTCGCCACTCCCACTACTAACCAAGCAGACGGTGGTAGTGGGTCAAGCTCACGACGCAACACTTTCAGCGCACTAACACGCTTAATGCGTAACAGTGTGGGGCCAGCAAAACCAACCAGTACCGCAAGTGCAGTAAAAATGCCCAGCCAGAGCGGCATAATGCCGGGGGGTGGTAAAGTCATAGGCAGAAAACTTGTTAACAGCCACAGCAGCACAGCCTGACCAATAAGCCCTAACAGCGCTCCAATAATTGCGGCCATCAGTGCGAGTCCCATTAGTTGCAGGGTAAAAATAGTCACCAGTTGATATTGACTAGCGCCGAAGCAGCGCAGCAACGCCGCGGTGTCTAGATGGCGTTCAACGTAACGACGAGTCGACATAGCCACCGCGACGCCCGCTAATAATACCGCCGCCAATCCGGCAAGCCCAAGATAACTCTCAGCGCGTTGAAGCGCGTTGCCTAACTGAGGACGGTCAACACGTACATCACGTACGTCTACCCCATTACGTTTTAGTTCGGCCAGCAAGCCCTGTACTTGCTCCAGTGCTGTAGGAGGCCCAGCAGCAAGCAGTTCAAGCTCGAGCCGTGACCCTAACTGCACCAATCCTGTTGCTTCCAAGTCGGCGGTATTGAGCATTAAACGAGGATTGAAATTACTAAAACCAGCCGACTGATCCGCCTCGCGCTCGATAATCCCACTAACAAGAAGTTCTGTTTGGCCTACTTGAACACGGTCGCCTATCGCAATGTCAATCAGTTGCGCTAACCGCGGGTCTGCCCAGGCTTCCCCAGGCAGCGGACCTGATGCAATCTGCTCAACCCCGTTGCCACGATCCACATGGGAAACGCCATAGTGAGGATAGACTTCATCCACCGCTTTCAAGCTAGCTGGCTGGAAGCGCTCACCACGACTAATCATTGACACCAGATCAACCTGATCACTCAGCGTAAAACCCGCTTGCTCTAGCGTGGTGCGTAGCTCCTCAGAGAATGGCTCGCGCTGCTCAAGAACTAAGTCGCCACCCAGCATCTGACCTGCTTGGCGCTCTAACCCACGTTCCAGGCGATCTAAAAAAAAGGCGATCATGGTAGAAGCGGCAACTGCCAACACCAGCGCGACAAACAGCGCGCGAACATCAGCGGCACGTAGGTCACGCTTCAAACTACGTGCCGCAAGCCGCCAGTTTATATCACTCATCGCCACCCCCGCTGGCAGCAGCGGTTGGCTCGAACGGCATCAACTGCCCGTTAGCCAGGCGCAAACACCGGTCGCAGCGGCGGGCAAGTGCGTGGTCGTGGGTCACTAAAATTAGCGTCGTGCCCGCTTCACGGTTCAGCGTGAAAAGCAGGTCAATAATCTGTGCGCCCGTATCGGGATCAAGGTTACCTGTTGGTTCGTCGGCAAAGACTAGCTCAGGGTCGGTAACGAATGCGCGAGCAATGGCAACGCGCTGCTGCTCGCCTCCCGAAAGCTGTTTAGGCAGATGCTCTGTGCGCTCACCCAGTCCGACTCGCTCAAGCCATTGAGCCGCTGCCTGAGTTTCTCCCGCTCTGGGAGACAACTCCAACGGCAGTAGCACATTTTCTAATGCACTTAACGTCGGTAGTAGCTGAAAGTTTTGGAATACAAAACCGACTCTTCCGGCACGCAACGCTGCACGCCCATCTTCATCCATTCGGCTCAGCGGCTGGCCAAATAGCGTGAGCTCACCATCACTGGGCGTATCCAACCCAGCCAATAACCCTAGCAGGGTCGACTTACCAGCACCGCTTTTACCAAGAATGGCAACACTTTCTCCCGCGGCCACGCTGAGCGAAAGGTCGTGTAAGATAGTTAGCGAACGCTCTCCGCTCCTCACCTGTTTAGATAGTTTCTCAGCATGCAGGACTGGCTGGTGAGCTTGCTTGTGAGGAACATTACTAGCGGTGATGGTGTCGGTGGTGGGCTGATGCGAAGAGGCAGCATCGGTTGGCAAATTAGCGGTTGGGTCCAAGTGGGCTTTTGGATCCAAATTGGCTTGTGGATCAGAGGAGTAAGACATGAAGCATGGCATCCCTATAGCGAGGCAAAGACTGAACCGCATGGTAACCGGAGGGTTGCTGGCACTGATAGTCATCTTTAGCGCACCAGCACTCAGCGCCGACCAACGCCCAACACTTTTAGTCATGGGCGATAGTCTTAGTGCCGCCTATGGTATAGAGCAAGAAATGGGTTGGGTAACGTTATTGGCTGAGCGGCTAGATAGTGAAGCCCAGGTTATCAATGTCAGTATCAGCGGTGAAACGACGTCCGGTGGTGCACAACGATTAGCTAACATTATCGGACAACGACAGCCTGATATCGTTCTGTTAGAGCTTGGCGGCAACGATGGATTACGCGGCCTTCCGCCTGCTCAAATGCGTTCTAATCTAGCTGGCATGATTGAACAAAGCCAACAGGCAGGTGCTGACGTACTGCTTCTCGGCATTGATATTCCGCCCAACTATGGCCAAGCCTACCGTGATGCCTTTACCGGTGTTTTTCATTCGTTAGCTGATGAGTATGACGTACCTCTCGTGCCCTTCTTGTTGGAAGACGTAGCGCTTAACGAGCAACTGATGCAAGATGACGGCATTCACCCCACCGCAGCAGCTCAACCCATTATTTTAGACAACGTTTGGCCAGCACTTGAACCTCTGCTCGATAGCGTGTTTCAAGCATCCGCCAAATGAGACAACGACAGTTCCTTTTTATCGTTTAACGCTAGCGCTTCTAAGCCACTAATCTTAAAGAGGCTCTGAGAAAAACCCTAACATCAGCGATAATGCGGCCATTGTCTTGCATAGATTTCAGTACTGTCATGGATCAGATCACCTTCTCCGAAGCTGAGTACCAGAACAAAAAGCGAAAGGCTCGTTATCGTGGGCTGGCCAAAAACACTCGGTACCTGCACTTGCTAGCAGCGTCGTTCAACAACCTGCTAATCAAATCAGTGAGAAATATCTGTGGGAATAGGGCTATTCCGCCCCCCCCCCTTAAGCTCCAAGAGCTAGGCTTTCGAAGATTGCAGCTGCTGCAGCGCTAGCCCTGAAAGGATCAGCATCAACCCTACCAACGTGGATGCCAACAATGGCTCATTGACAACCAGATAGAGCAGTAGCAGCGAAATAGGCGGCGAAAGAAATATCAGATTAGACACCTTGGCCGTACGCGAGACCTTGCGAACCGCCATCTGCCAAAGAATAAAAGCGACCCCCATTTCGAAAAGACCCACGTAGACACCCGCGCCTAAAGCTTGCCAGCCATGCCAACTGAACCCTGGCCCGACAATTAATAGCAGCGTTAAAACAGGCAAGCCGACGCTGAAGTTCTGCCATTGTGCGACCAAGGGCGCTCTTTCATCCCGTGCGTTGAGCAACCAGTAGAGCGCCCATAACAGCGTCGACACAAGTGCAAACACGACTCCAAGGGGGTCTGCGAAATCTACATTGAAAACATTACCGCGGGTTGCTATCACCCAGACCCCCGCGTAGGCAATGAGCCCCGCGACCACATCCACTCGCGTGAGCCGTTGCCCTAAGATCGGTACCGCCAGAAGCGCCATTGCCAGCGCCCAAGTATAGTTGAGTGCCATTGCCTCTTGCCCAGGCAGCCTATCGTAAGCGGCAAACAGCACTAGATAGTAGGCAACAGGATTCATCAACCCAGCCCATGCAGCGGTTCGCCAGCCATGGCGAAGGGCTTCTGTTAAATGCCCTTGCTTCACTACCAACACAAACATGAATGCCCAAGATACAAGGGCCGCGAGCCACATCAACTCTAGCGGACTCATCCAGGCAAGAGCGACCTTAAAAGCCGTAGCAACTGTCGACCATAGCGCCACCGCTCCAAGACCATACAGTATCGCTTGACGATCTTGGTTCATCGGTCGATATGCCCCAAATCCCGGGCTGGCTCGACCTTATCCCGCACGCGCTGCTTTAGGACCTTGATATCTGGAAAGCCACCATCGCGCTTTCTTTCCCATAGCAACGCCTCGTCGCACCATATCTCAAAGGTGCCACCATGAGAGGGAGACAAGGCAACCTCTGCAAGACTTTCGCCAAAGGTTGAAAGCAGCTCTTGGGCATACCAAGCACTGCGTAACAACCACTGGCACTGCGTGCAGTAACGTATTTGAATGCGTGACATACAGAGGTTCCTAAACGTTTTAATGTGGCATCCTTGTTTCTCATTCTGTCACCTTACATTAGCAACTGCCAAGGGAACGCAATGACCAAGGTAGGCGGGATAATTGGTGGATTGGCCAAATGGCCTGGTAGCGCTCCGCTGCTATTCTGCTTGCTGGGACAGCATTCGGTGCCATGTTATCAGCCCAACGATTACCTGAGGCAGAATAGCGCTGTCGATTGCAATGCATCACAACGCTCGCCATGATGGTAGGTAATTAGCGGTGATTAGCTGGGTTTTTGCTATTCTACCTTTATTAAGCAATATGAAATGCCGCTTAGCTCCGCGTTGATGGACAGCGCATAGCTTCGGAAGAACGAGAGCAGCAACAGGAACCCATTGATGAAACGATCTCCTTTGATCAGCCCTGTGTTACTCGAACGCATTATTGACGCCTCCGAGGATGGCATCGTCGTTGCAGAGCAAGAAGGCGATGAAAACATTCTGATTTACGTCAACCAAGGCTTCGAACGTCTCACCGGCTACAGTGCAGATGAAATTCTTTATCGCGACTGCCGTTTTTTACAAAATGAAGACCGTGACCAAGATGCACTGGTCTCTATCCGGGAAGCGCTGAAAGAGGGTCGCCCTTCTCGTGAAGTGCTGCGTAATTATCGCAAAGACGGCACTATGTTCTGGAACGAGCTCTCTATTACACCCGTTTATGACGAAGCTGATAACTTGATGTACTACATCGGCGTACAGAAAGATGTGACGGAACGCGTAGAAGCACAGCAAGCATTGGCAGCCATTCAAAAGCGCCAAGAGCTAGCAGAATAAACAAAAAGTAGCCTCAGGGGCTTGAACTTCAACCTAAGTGGCGGTATATAGCGGCTAAGCGCATAAAAGCGCCAGGCGCTTCTTGTTTCATCTATCGATTGAAAGAAGAAGCCGTTGTGATGCCGGTGCGCCGGCTTGGGTTGGAGGGCATACTATGAGCCGTGACCCCTTAAATCGTGAATCTTATGCCAGTGATGCAATCGATGCAGATGAGTTCGATAACTTAGACGCTGTTAACGATGACCACTACGGCAAAAGCAAACCCAGCAAAGCAGATACGCTTCGCGCCCGCCGCCAAGTAGAAGCATGGCTCGAGGAGCGCCGTTTGCAGCGCGCTATTGAAGATGATTGGGATGAAGAGGAATAACCTGATCGCCTCAACCGCTTTCATTGATTGGCAGCTTAGTTACGACGTCTAGTGACTCACGCACTAAGCCTTCACTAAGCTGCTGATCAACGCATACACAAGACTTATCTTCTACGCTTCTGGCCTTTACCTGCGCTGAGCACTATCATCTTAGCCCTATGCCAGCACACAGCTGCGACTCTTTTCTCCAACAACCTAACGGATTTCCATGGCGCAATACTCAGATCTATCCCATAAATTTTTCGTTAACTTTGATGGGTGGGTGGGTTGGAGAGCCCCAAAACAAGGAGCCTAAGTCATCGCTTGGAAAAAAATCCCGCTCAATTTCTGTAGAAAACTGGCACTTTAGTTAAATTTTAAGTTTATGAGACGAATTTAGGCTTCAAAACTTAACTTTTTAGTCACGCCATAAACTGCCGGTGCGGCGGTCAGTCGATACACACAAGGGTATTTTCATTCGCATGGAATGGGAGCGCTTCCGCTTGTTTGAGGCTGCTCTGTCAATGCTCATTGCGCTAGGTGGAACTGGTATATGAGGGTAGATGTGGCTATATCAGCGACAAGAGGTACTGCCGGTAGTATTGAGAAAAGCTCAGCGTCAGTAATGAAGCCTCATTAACTTGCAGCTCGCTCTTTCCATTCTGCTCTTTAACGGAAAGGGGTTTACCTTCACTTTCTTTTGCGCCTTCGGTATCGCCATTGGCACTTTCAGCGTGGGATTGGGTCGGACGGCCATTAAGCTTTTTTGCCTGCAGCGTGGATTGATCCTCGGGAAGATCATTCGCGATTCTTTGCGAGTATTTACGCAGGGTAGGTTCAGCGATCACGTATAGCCACGCCTCTCTGTCATCAGTACCCATCTTTCTTAAGATGCGACCAAGAACCTGCCTGTAGTGAAGCTCGGTACGAATGCGACTGAGGTAACAGCAAACTGAAAGACGCTGTATATCTGTGCCTTCAGAAATCATGCTAACCGCTACAATCCAGCAGGTGTTGTCATGCCGAAACCGGTCGATTAGTTGCTGAGCCCGAGGTGTTTTACTGGTGACCACAACATAGCTTTGATGCTTAGCATTCAGTATTCCAGCAATTTGGTGGGCATGCTCAATATCCGTTGCCACCACTAGCCCCCCAGCTTGAGGGGTCTTTCGTCGGGTTTCATTCAGCTGCTGAATACCTATTTCCAGCACAGCATTGAGGATGTCGTCATGGCGCAACAAGTCTTCGTAGCTAACGGGTGACTCACTGAGTAGTTGAGAGAAGCATGAAAACCCTCGAACAGACTCAGTGTTTTCTTTTTCCTCGACGAGCCTGATTAAAGGGTTATCGATCAGCGTAATCCGTGGGGCTCTGCAAACGCCCTCGTTCACAGCACTTTGTAGGTCATAACGATAGTCACAGATCAGCTGCCCTTCTGGATCAGAGTACCGTGCCAACGCGATAGGAAGGTCATCAGAACGCCAAGGGGTTCCAGACAAGCCGAGGGTATAAGTAGCTTGATCCTGGATATTCCGAATAATCTGCTGCCCCCATGTGTTACTAAGGAGAGGATCATGACCTGCGCAGTGATGAATTTCGTCGAAGATAGCTAATACGCGGAATTTTTTAAAAATATCCCAAAATTCTTCCTGTTGGTATTCCATGGACTGGTAAGTATAAGCGGCTCCTGCGGATGCAATGACGTTTCCAAAACGCTGATCTAAAACAGCCGAAAACGTGCGCTGCATACCTGCAACCACTTCCCGCGTAGGGGCAAAGCAGATAACGAAGTCGATAAGCTGTTCTTCGAGCAACCACTTGGCCAATTCGGCAGCAAAACGCGTTTTTCCGCTACCCGGGGTTGCCTGAACGAAATAATCACGGTGGCTCTGATAGTGTGCTTTGGCCTTGTCTAAACAGTCCGCTTGCCACTTCCGCAATACAATCATGAGCCACTGAGGCGGCTTATAGCCTTTTCTAAAGCACTGACATGGCCTAAAAGACGTGAGCTACGCTCGTGAGCACTGCGGTAGTCAATTGAAAGGCAATTATTAAGCTCCGGATGGTCCCTCATAAGCTGCTGGAAGGCCTCCACTTCCCCTAAAGCTTCCAAAAACCGGCTTTGCGCCTCACTTAACTTTTTTTCCAATACCGTGTAGCTATCGGCAGGCGCCTTTACTGCTTGTCTGTTCTCTTCGATATTTGACTGGCTCGCACCATTGATGAATGGCTCATTCGGTGTTTGAGGATGAGTACGTTGTAGCCATGAAGCAAAGTCATCTTCATCAGTCTCAAGATCAGCTTCTATCAACATAGAGCTTACATGGTACTTCTGACCGCGGCTCTTTACCTCACTGTCCTTCTCTACAAATTGGGCCTTAATTAACTTTCTTACGCGCTCATAAATAAAGCGACGCAGTGGCGCTTTATGAAATGGATTTACGTCGTATTGCTCAATGTACTGATCCCGAAGGCTTTGAACGCAGAATGTTACATTTTCTGGTTTCAGTAAGAGTTCAATGATTCGCCTATCTATGCTCGGGAGGTTACGGGACATGGGTATGGGCATCAAAGGAGTGAAAATACGGATTATAAGCCGTGGCTTGATAGGCCGCAACGCTCGATAGTCCTGCCTCATGACCAATGAGGCAGATATGGAAGAGCTGGCAGTCGCTATCGGAAAAAACATTAGGGAAAAGCGCCGAGCGAATGGCCTCTCTCAGGATCGCTTTGCATTAGTAGCAGGCATTGATCGTAGCTATATGGGGAAGATAGAGCATGGTGAGGTGAGCATCACCTTAGAGAAGCTATACAGGATTGCAGAAGCGTTGCATTGCGAGCCGATATCCCTGCTCCCTAAGATGTCTTCCATCCGCTTACAAACCCCTCGTAAGACTAATAAAGCCGGACTTAACGAAGGCCGATAACCGCTTCTGCGATGAGAAGAGGCGACTCAATGGCAGTTTGAGGTGGCGTTTTTGCTAGGGGTCTGCATCGTTCGTAACGATACACAAGAAGTCTCCGAGCCACCTACTTCCGCTAGTACAGCGCAATTTTCGTATTGATTGCCGTTATTAGCAGCATTGAGGGTAAAGCCGACTTTTCGAAATGCTTCTTTATCGTGATTTTCAGAATTCATCTTCATTAATTAATCGAAATACCATTCGCTTGGCATGGCTAAGGTCACTCTTAGGTAGCACGTGCCAATCGTACGCTTCGCTCCCCGGCACCATTTCCTGCCCCACTGCACAGCGATCTCGCTCGTAGCGAAATCTTGTGCCGGCAAGTGATTGCCACTCGACAACATTGTCACCGCTAAAAACCGGTTTGAGATCACTTATTTTTCGTATGCCCATCGCAGGAAGCCACCTAAAATAACTGGGGCTTTAATAACCTATTTTCTTAAGCAACGCCAATGCCATTCGTATGCGGATAGCAAAATGCAGCTGTCGGCCAAGAGCGGTCTTTTAGCACGTGTGCATATAAGTCCAACCATCTTTTTCAGCGTATCAGTCGCTTCGATGGCGCTCTCTAGGTGAACGTCAAACATGTTGGCAATCAATTACTGGGGCATAAGCGGCTCGCTGTTCGACAAGCGATCCAGGCTTAGCAACAGGCGACACAACTGCTCATCACAGGCTGTGATGTCGACTGTGAGATCTGGGCATGCAGCGCTTTGGTGTAACGCAGCAGTAGACTCACCAACCCGGGCATAACACACTCAGAGTTCATCATCAGAATCCAGCGCGGTCAGCATAGCACTCAGTTCCTGTTCGACTTCTGAAGCTGAAGGATTGAGCAGGCACTCAACATCTTCGCGCTTGCGACGACGCTCTGCGTGGTGAGTCAGACCGGTACCTGCCGGAATCAGACGCCCAACCACCACGTTCTCTTTCAGGCCACGCAGATAATCGCGCTTGCCGGTCACCGCTGCTTCGGTCAGTACGCGTGTCGTTTCCTGGAACGACGCCGCCGAAATGAACGATTCAGTGGCCAAGCTGGCCTTGGTGATACCCAGCAGCAAGCGTTGATACTTGGCTGGGAACTTACCGTCTTTCTCAAGCCGTGCGTTCTGCTCAAGTACACGCACGAGCTCTGCCTGATCGCCGGTGATGAAGTCAGAGTCACCAGAATCAGTGATCTCTACCTTACGCAGCATCTGACGCACGATAACTTCGATGTGCTTATCATTGATGCCTACACCTTGTAGACGATAAACGTCCTGTACTTCGGCAGTGATGTATTTGGCCAGTTCCGCGACACCCAGCAGACGCAGGATATCGTGGGGGTTGCTCGGGCCATCCGAAATGACTTCACCCTTCTCAACCGCTTCACCTTCGAAGACGGCGATTTGACGCCATTTCGGGATCAGCGCTTCAAACGGATCGCCAGACTCCGGTGTGATCGTCAAACGACGCTTCCCTTTGGTCTCTTTACCGAAGCTCACCACACCGCTGATTTCCGCCAGAATGGCAGACTCTTTCGGCTTACGGGCTTCAAACAGGTCGGCAACCCGCGGCAGACCAACGGTGATGTCCTTGTTACCGGATGCCTCTACCGGAATACGTGCAACCACTTCACCCACGCCGATGGTCGCGCCATCCTCCACGGAGATGATCGAGTTACCTGGCAGTAGGTACTGAACCGGCGTGTTGGAACCGGATACAGAGACGTACTCACCAGCGGCGTCTTTCAACATCACCATCGGGCGCTTGTCACGACCTGCCATCGGGCGTGCGGCCGATTCGACGACTTCGATAGAGGATAGTCCGGTCATCTCATCGACGCTACGGTGCATGGTGACACCCTCGTCGAGATCGATGAACTGCGCCTTACCTTCTACTTCCGCAATGATCGGGTGCGTGTGCGGATCCCACTTAGCCACTACCGCACCGGCATCAACCACGTCTCCGTCACGTACGGAAAGCTCAGCACCGTAAGGCAGCTTGTAGTACTCACGCTCACGGCCATGGTCATCGGCAACCGCCAAGGCGCTTGAACGAGACACAACAACCAGCTTGCCATCGGCACGCTCTACATGCTTGATGTTATGCAGGCGTACTTTACCGCCGTGCTTCACCTGAATATCAAAAACAGGCTGCTTAACCTGCAAAAAACTTGAACGCTTTTTACTATCTAATACGGATTGTATTCCCAGCTCGCCTATCGACTGAGCGGCAATAACACCGATCGCTTCACCGATGTTGACCTGATGGCCATGGGCAAGGTCACGACCGTAACAGGAGGAACATACGCCGTGAGCCGTATCACAGGTGATGGTCGAACGAACGATAATTTCGTCCACACCCATGGTATCCAGCGATGCACACCATTTCTCATCAAGCAGTGTATTACGCGGGATCAGTACCTCTTCGGTGCTCGGGTCAACCACGTCCTGCGCAACCACACGGCCTAGTACACGCTGAGACAGCGGTACGATGATGTCACCACCCTCGATGATCGGGTGCAGCGTCAGACCATTTTCGGTGCCACAGTCGGTCTCGGTGATCACCAAGTCCTGTGCCACATCGACCAGACGACGGGTCAGGTAACCGGCATTGGCCGTTTTCAGCGCTATGTCAGCTAGGCCTTTACGCGCACCGTGGGTCGAGATGAAGTACTGGAGTACGTTCAGACCTTCACGGAAGTT
>NZ_JABUZF010000231.1:0-1083 GCF_014897885.1 Halomonas sp. 3D7M
TAAGTGGTTATGCAAAAGTTATCGAGTTACTTTTTCCGTAATTATCACATACGTTTTTGACCGCTTCACAGAGCTTGTCGAACGAACTGTAGGCTGTCAGCGGTAACCACTTGTATTTGATTTCACGCCAAAGAATTTCGATCAGGTTCAGCTCCGGCGAATAAGGCGACAGATATACCAGATGAATGCGGTGTGCCATCCAATCGATGATTTTGCGCTGGAAAGCTTTGGAACGGTGCATTTTGGCATTGTCCAGTACAACGACGGCGAAGGCGTCAGGACTTTTCTGTGCCGCGAACTGATCGAACGCTTCTATAACGGTCTCTGTCTTCACTGACTCGGTTGTCATACGATGGAAAAAGCTACCTTTCCTGGTGAGAAAGCCCAGCACATTGAGCCGCTTGCTACGTGAATAGGCGGTCACTTCCCAAGGCTTACCTACCGGGCTCCATGCATAGGGAAGTGATGATGATTGAGAGAAGCCAGCTTCATCAAAGAAGTAAAGATCACACTCGCCATTGTCTTCCCATTCCTTCAAAGCATTGATCAAACCTTGTGTACGACGAAAATCCGTTTCGTCACGCAGCGCAGTCAATGAGCGGCGTACCCGCTTACAACTGTTGCCGTTTTTTTTAATGCACGACGTAACGTGTCCTGGCTGACGACTTTACCTGTCTTATCCTGAAACTTAGCATGGAGGACAGGTAATTGATGCGGGTGCTCTTCAACAAGTTGCTGTAACACAGCAAGCTCGCTTTCGTTGAGAAGGCTAGGTCGTCCTTCACGAGGTTTATCTTGAAGGCCTTCAATACCGTCTTTTTCCCATTGGGATAACCAAGTAGACACCGTATCGCGTTTAACCCCGAGGATGTCGCGAATCTGGTTAATCGTATGGCCTTTGTGGCTGAGCAAGATGGCGTGGGCTCTGCGGCGTAGTGCTCTCTTTTCACCATGCTGGTAGGCGTCATTAACGATAGGTTGCTGGTCGGGCGTCAAAGAAATGAAGCGCAAGCGACGAGACATGGTGCATCTCCCTTGTTATAAGCCTCGCTTTATACACCATAACTTATGCGGATTCACTTA
>NZ_JABUZF010000012.1:0-9207 GCF_014897885.1 Halomonas sp. 3D7M
AATTCGGCCATCAAGCATCTGCTGCCAGTTTTTTGAAAGCAGCTGCCAGTCTTCAACTGTTGGCGTGCGGTTATTCGGTAATGATTCAAAGGCCTGCTTTATTTCCTCCAGGCTGACGCCAACTCTCTGTGCTGCTTTTATCACCGAAATTCGCCTTAGTACTTCTGGTTTATAACGCCGCTGATTGCCCGCATTACGCCAGCTGTGGATCAGCCCTTGCTGCTCGTAAAAGTGCAAGGTGCTTACTTTAATGCCGCAGCGCTTGGCAACCTTGCCAACACTCCAAATTGCTTCTGCCATTACTCACCTCATATTTTTTTGCCATTTTTTCCACAAACCACTTTACCTCAACTTAAGTTGAGGTTTTACCCTGGCATCTCACTTAACGCAAGGAGTCTCTTATGTACTTAGAACACGTTAATCTGGTGGTTACTGATATGGATGCCATGCTGGATTTTTACCGGGCAGTTTTTCCACACTGGCGGGTGCGGGATGAAGGCCATGGCGAGTGGTATGGCAAACCGCGTAAATGGGTGCACTTTGGTGACGATGAAAATTACTTGGCGTTAAGCGATCACGGCGAAGGGAAGAACCGGGGAACCGCGATTTGAAAGGTCACAGCGTTGGACTGGCCCATTTTGCTTATGTGATCGATAACCTTGATGCCGTTGTCGCTAGGCTCAATAACGCGGGCTATGCCATTGCCAAACCTGGCGCTATAGAGCCGTTTCGGAAAAATGTCTATTTTGTCGATCCGGCGGGTTTTGAAGTGGAGTTTGTCGAGTACCTGAGCGACATCCCAGCCGAGCGAAATTTAAACCGCGATGCTCAGTAACCAGTCGTACAGTAACGGAAAGGGTCAGTGTAATGAACGTTGCCGTTGTGTTTCATTCTGCTTTAGGCAGTACTAAGCAACTCGCGCAGGCTGTCGCTGCTGGAGCGGCAGCACAGCCTGGGGTTGATGCTATTCAAATAGAAATCGTTGGCGCAGATATTGTTGAAGGGCGTTTTTGTAACACCGAGCTACTGCAGCAATTAGACAAGGCCGATGCCTTAGTCTTTGGCTCTCCCACCTATATGGGCTGTGTGTCAGCCCAATTTAAAGCCTTTAGTGACGCCACGAGTGAGCTTTGGGCTAAACAGTTATGGGCAGACAAGATTGCCGCTGGTTTTACTATTGGTGCTAACTTAAGCGGTGATCAGTTGAATACCCTTCAGTACATGCAAGTTTTCGCGAATCAGCATGGCATGTGCTGGGTTGGCCTGGATATACCGGGCAACTACGATCCAGGTATGCGTAACCGGCTGGGAGCACAATCTGGGCTTATCGCTCATTCAACAGACGGCGTATTAAATGAAACGGACTTACTAGCCGCGCGTTATTTAGGCCAGCGGGTGGCGCAAGTCAGCAAGAAGTTTGCGGCATAAAGGTTGTTCACTTGGGCGCGCAGCAGGTGTTATTGCGACAGACCACCCTTGCGGATGCGTTACGCTTACCGCGCAATACAAAGCCGGCTAATTCAATCAGTGGCTAAATCGTAGCGCGGGGTAACGCATGGTGAGAAACGAGCCTTAAGGAGCCCAGGAATAGCGAATAAAAACAAGCTATTGTGTGCTCATCTGACCATCAATAAGGAACGTTTAGATGATTCGCAAATACCGACAGACGGATATTGACCAGATTTTGGAGATCTGGCTTTCAGCATCGATTAAAGCGCATGCTTTTGTTGAAGCGGAGTTTTGGGCGTCAAAGGTTAACGAAATGCGTGATGTTTATATTCCTGCCTCGGAGACTTTTGTGTTTGAATCTGAGAACCAGATAGCTGGGTTCTACAGTTTATACGGAAATACGCTGGCTGCCGTTTTTGTGTCGCCAAGCTTGCAGGGGCGAGGTGTGGGGGCAGCTATGCTTGATGATGCCAAGAGCCGAAGGGAGTGCTTGCAACTATCGGTCTACCAGGAAAATACTCCAAGTATCAGCTTTTATAAAAAGCAGGGGTTTATTTCATTAGGTGAGCAAGTTGATAAACAAACAGGCCATCCTGAGTTAGTCATGGAGTGTTACTGCTAACACAATGTCGCGTTAGTGTGAGCTGTTGGATGTGAAGTATTATAGGAGTGTTGAATGAAAGGTGTGTGTCTCTGTGGAGAGGTGAAGTTCAGCATCAAAGGAGAGCTACCAAATTTCTATCAATGCCACTGTTCTTTGTGTCGGAAAACGACGGGTTCTTCAGCGAATGCCGCTACGTTTGTAAGCGAGAAGTGCTTCGAGTGGATTTCTGGTCAAGCCAATATTCGCTCTTTTCAAAAACCAACAGGTTATCGGAATGACTTTTGTTCGGCCTGTGGTAGCTCAGTGCCAAATAAATTGAGAGACACTGACCTGATATGGATCCCCGCTGGACTGCTCGATGGGGAGACGGGATCATGCGTCGCAGTGCATCTACATTTGACCTCATCGGCGACATGGGAACTAGCGTCATGCAGCAGTGATCGGTTAGATGATGGCCCTGATAGTTTGGAGTCGCTTAATCAGGCATTGCAGAGGCGAAACCGTTGAATGCAAGCCGAATTCACGGTGGGGTCGACGTCACCCCCAGATTGAGTGGCGCTACACTTTAGAGTCCGATCCTATACGTAAGAAGATTGGGCATGAAGAAGCGTTTGGACTCCGGCAGGTCGATTGCTGCGCTGTGTAGTGAGATTCTCAACCGGTTGTAAACTACCAGCATCCGCTAACGGCTAGTTATTTGCGATATGTTTGATCTCGCAAGAGTAATGGCTATGCCGGAAAGTATAGAGGCAGAATTGGTGTTAAGTGTGATCAGCCTGCAAAGTAAAATCCAAAAACGGATTGGCAGTGCGCTTTCCGCGTATGGTATTGGCCTGTCCGATTATCTGGTTCTCAATCAGCTATACACCGCACCTAATCAAAAAGTACGCCGTAGCGATCTTGCTGAACAGGTCGGGTTGAGCCCATCAGGGGTTACTCGCCTTTTAAATCCTATGGAGAAAATAGGGCTGGTTAAGAAGCATGAAAACCCTCGTGATGCCAGAGTCAGCCTGGTGGCACTTACCACTGCTGGGACAAACATTTATTAAGATGCGCAAGTTTCGTTTAAACACGCTTCTGCCGCATTGCTTGAACCACTGGATAAGAAAGAGGTGGATGAGTTTTATAAACTGTTAAAGGTAGTGTTGTAGTTTTGCTGGCCCACCGGGCATTGACTCTTGATAGACCAGTCAGCAGATTTCAAGGGTTTGCACCGAACAAGCCACTGAAAGCGGCGGAGGCACTTACCATGGCCAGAAATATTGAGATCAAAGCACGTATCGACAACATTGAAGCGCTCGAGTCCAGGGTGGCTAAGATCGCGGACAATGGGCCAACCGAGATATTGCAAGACGATACTTTCTTCCAGTGTGAGGCTGGTCGGCTGAAGCTTCGGGTGTTTTCAGAAAAGCACGGCGAACTCATTTTTTACCGACGCGCCAATCAGGCTGGGCCGAAAGAATCATTTTATGTTCGCTCGCAAACCGATGAGCCTGAGGCGTTGCGAGAGACGCTTGCGCTGGCTTATGGTGAAGCTGGTCGTGTTCGAAAACACCGCACGTTGTATCTTGTTGACAGGACTCGTGTACATCTCGATAGAGTGGAGGGCCTTGGACACTTTCTTGAACTCGAAGTGGTAGTTTCCTCCAGTGAGTCATCACAGTCCAGTGCGGAAGTCGCGCACCGCCTATTGGATCGGCTCGGTATCGAGTTATCCCAGCTCATTGAAGGCGCTTATGTCGACTTGCTTAAGGAAAAGGGGAGCTAACCATTTATTCTACAGGCTCTAATCAATGAGCAGCGAAGGTTGTCGAGTTTAGACGTAAGGGTAATCAGCTATGGAAATCGAAGCGGATCTGATAGAAAAGGAAAGAGCTTTGCTTAGCTTCGAGGTGCGCAGGTCAGCGGTGAAACTACGGTCTCTGCTATCCTCGGATTTCCTGGAGATCGGAGCATCAGGCGATTTTTTCGGGTTAGATCGTGTCCTTGATTGTTTGCCTCAGGAATCCGCATGGTCGGCTATATCTCAGGACTTTGAACATCGGAGATTGAGCGCTGATCTCATTCAGCTCTTTTATAGGGTTGCTATCAGTCGTCAAAACGGCTTAGGTACAAGCTATTCTCGGCGAACATCAATATGGCGGAAAGAGGGAAGTGAATGGAAAATGGTTTACAACCAAGGCACGGCCATTTCTCCTTTTGAGGTTCAGCCTTAATTCGTCGAGCTTGCGGGCGTTACACACTTCAATTGTGAAAAGTGAGGGGCTATGGGAACGGAAACTTGGCTTTTGTACGTTAGCACTGTACTCATTTTGATGAGTACACCGGGCCCTAGCCAGCTTCTGATGCTTTCTAATAGCGTTAGCAATGGCTTCCAACGGTCGCTATTTACCGCCGCTGGCGATTTGTCAGCCAATTTTTTACAGATGATTGTCGCCTCGATAGGTTTGGTGAGCATTGTTCAGCAATCCAGTGATTTCTTTATCGTTGTGAAGTGGGTGGGGGTGGCATATTTATCGTACTTAGGCCTAAGGTTGATCTTCTCAAAGAGTGGGGGCCATGTAGGTGTGGCGAATCAGAGACGGTCGAAAAAAAGCTTGTTTTGGCAAGGTTTCATCACTTCAGCCGCAAACCCTAAAGCCGTTATTTTTTTCGCTGCTCTTTTTCCACAGTTCATCAACCCATCTGAGCCCCTTCTGCATCAGTTTGCGATACTGAGTGCTACGTATCTCATCATGGATGCGGTTTTCTTGTTTTCCTACGGTAAATCAGCTGAATGGATTAGTACGAAACTAAAGTCATCAGCACGCCAGTACTTAGGTAAGGTATCTGGATCGTTTTTGATTGGCGCAGCGGTGCTTCTAGGGATGAAGGAAGTTGATGCTAACTTATAAAACGCCTCGCCAGCGATAGATACGAGGGAGAAGGCTTGTGGTCAAGCAAGTGGGCGGAGCTAGCATTCAACCTAGACGCAGAGCTAGCTGCCACTGCGGCATGGTGGAGCTCGAACTCGATCTGCCTGAGGGTCTTGTTGACCCGAAAAGGTGTAACTGCTCTATTTGCAGGCGCAAAGGCGCTGTTATGGCCTATGTACCATTGAACGGTCTTCGTATTCTCCGCGGCGCCGAGCATCTAAAGCTTTATCAGTTCAATTCGAGCGTCGCAAAGCACTACTTCTGCGCACATTGCGACATCTATACCCACCACCAAACGCGCTCGAACCCCAATGTATATGGGTTCAATGTTGGGTGCTTGGAAGGCGTTAACCCCTGTGATTTGGATGATGTACCGGTTAGTGACGGTATCAATCATGAATCTGATCTGTAGCAGCAGGGGTAGGGGGAGTTATAACGTGTCCAGCGTTGGATGGTTCAGCACCACCCAGCAATTCAAAATAGGCGCATTGGTAGGGTATAGAGATGGATCATGAAATGCTGATCAAGCAATGGATAATGGGTGATCCTGATCGCATGGAGGCGCTGACTATCGCGGCTGCGCAGAAGTTGCCGGGTTGGTGTCTCGCTGCTGGGTTCGTTAGAAATTTGGTGTGGGACAAGCTACATGACTTTGCAGCGAGTACGCCATTGAACGACATTGATTTAATTTACTTCGACTCTGACGACGTAAGTGATTCTCGTGATCGTGAGATCGAGCAAGGATTAAGGGACGTCTCAATCTTTCCCTGGTCAGTAAAGAATCAAGCAAGAATGCACGAGCGAAATAGGGATTATCCGTATACGTCAACCGAAGATGCCATGAGTTTCTGGGTAGAAGTAGAAACTGCTGTAGGCGCAGCGTTGGATGACAACGGAGAGGTAATAATTGTGGCTCCTTTTGGCGTTGAGCCACTGTTTGGCTACACCATTACATTAAATCCAAAACGGCCAAAACGAACGGATTTTGAAGCTCGGGTATACAATAAGCGGTGGCTTCAAACTTGGCCAAAGTTGGTGGTAAAGGCTTAATGGTAGACATCGGCAGTGGCCTTGCGCTTCGCTTACCATGCTACAGCATCTGTTAATTTAATGAGTTGTTAATGCATTGCGAAGAGCGGCAGCTTTATTCTTAACTGCTGGAAAATAGCAGACCTAGATTCTAAGGGCATTCTCAGGTGCTGTTTTGTGCTCAATCCCGTGCTAGTTGGGGCACAGGGAAATCTTGCTACCGATTTAGGAATGACTGTAATGGACTCTTTTCAAGAGGGAACCGGTGAGTACTTAGTGCTGGTTCATGGGGCGCTCACGATAGTGCTATGTGGCTTCCTCATATTGAATACCTGAAAGCTGACTATGAGGTGGTTTCTGTTACTTTGAGGCACTTTGGTAAACCTTGCTCAGGTGATTTTGGCCTCAATACACATGCCAATGATTTAGCTGAACTCCTGTCGAGCTTGGCGAAAGATAAACCCATTAATATTGTTGGTTGGTCTTACGGGGCGGATGTCATCATTAATATGCTGGTGACACATGACTTAGCGTTGTCCAACGTGTTCCTGTACGAGCCCGGTTATCCAGGCTGTTTACAAGGAGAGAAAATGGATGCTTGGCAGTCGGATGCCAACGCCATGTTTAGTCCGGTTTTTGAAAATTTTCATGCTGGAAATATGCAATTAGCGGTTGAGCACTTAATTGATGGTTCAGGCAATAGAGAAGGTTATTTCTCTACTCAGGACGAAAGTATCCAAGCGTTGCAGATTTCTAAAGCGTACACGTTAACCCACCAGCTGAATCAACAAGAGCAGCCAGCTATAAACGCTGAGTTGGTCTCCAAAATCAGTGCTCCAATCGTTATAGGTTATGGGGCGGAAACGCGTGATATGTTTAGGCTTATTGCTCAACAAACCGCTCATTTGTTAGTCAACTCTGTGATTAACGAAGTTGTTGGTGAAGGGCATATGTTGCCTCAAGAAAGTCCAGAGAAATTCTCTACACACATTAAGTTGGCACTTGGTCATGGTTTGTAAATTACGGGGATGTTTATGAAGTGCTCTGTCTATATAGCAACAAGTGCTGACGGATATATTGCGACCCCAGATGGAGGAGTTGATTGGCTTCATACCGCTGGCAACTTAGAGGCAGATATGTGTGAGAACCCCGACATGGGCTTTCAGAGCTTTATTGACTCCGTTGATTGTATGGTGATGGGGCGTAAGTGCATGGACGTTATTTCGAGTATGAATTTAGCGCCTGACCAATGGCCATACGGTGACCTTCATATTGTCGTGCTTAGCCATTCAATCAGCGAGCCTCCTGAAAACCTGCAAGGCAAGGTAGAAATGTACGCTGGTGAGGTTCAAGACTTAATGGCTGACCTAGAAAGCAAAGGGTTTGAACATGTCTATATAGATGGTGGTTCAACCATAACCTCGTTTCTCAATCTTGGGCTTATTGATGAAATGACCATCACAAAAGCACCTATTCTTTTAGGTGGCGGTATAGCTCTTTTTGGAAGCCTTAACCAACAGATTAGGCTTGAAGAGGCCGAAGCGATCGCATTCCCAAACAATTTTATTCAAACGAAATACAAGGTAAGTTGATTTTCAAGGCTGCCTAAGCAGTACCGCAGCAACAGCGGCTTTGGGCATCGTGCCAAGGAGAAAATGGTGCAAATTTGTGAAACGGAGCGTCTGGTTATACGAACGTTGTCCTTAAACGATGTTCCCGAATTGACCAAGATCCTCAGTGATCCTGACGTCATGAAGCACTCGATCCGAGGCGTTTGTGATGAAGCCGCAACGCGGCGATTTATCGACTGGTGTTTGGAGTGTTATATATCTCACCGTATTGGGCCGTGGGCTTTGGTTGAGAGGGGAACTGATAAGCTTGTTGGCTTTTGCGGTGTTAGCCCCGAAGAGGTTAATGGTGTAGAGGAAATCGGGCTGGGTTATCGGCTGGCTAAACAATACTGGGGCATGGGCTTGGCGACTGAAGCAGTGCAAGCGGTACTCAGTGTGGCATTTAGCCAGAAGCAACTCGCTTCCGTGGTGGTTATTATCGAGCCTGATAATGGTGCATCACTCAAGGTCGCAGAGAAGGCAGGGTTTAGTCAGTTTGATACTATCGAATTCCACGGTCGCCCAGTGAGGTTGTACCGGTTAACGTTGCCAGCAATGCTGTGAACGCGGCGAGCGTTTGATGGTTATACCGAATACTGAGAGCTGGAAGTGCTAGCGAGCCATGCATAGGGGGGCTCGCCACATGGCCTTTTATAAGCCGCTAGGTAGATGAAAACCCAGCGGCTATCTTAACGTCGAGTATTGGCTCAATTAGACGTATTTCTTGCCCGTATCTTTCATACTCATTGCGTAAATAATAAACATGATGAGTGAGCCCATCACAAAACACCATACGCCTACGGTTGCATAGAAAGCGCTGTCGGGTAGGAATAAAAGACTGCCAAAGAAAAAACATAAACTGGATAAGAGACCCAGAATATTAGGTAGCTGTTGACGCTGTTTCGTCACACTGTTCATTTTATTTACCCATCTGAAATTTTATTGTCAAGTATCTAAGATGGCTTAGATACGGATGTCCGGTGCAAACTGAAAGCCCACCGATATCCGATTCCAGCTGTTGATTTGAACAATAATCGCAGTTAGGTCAATTAGCCCCTGCTCACCAAAGGCAGTTAACGCGTTTTGATAGGTGTCGTCGCTAATGGAGGGCTGTTGGCTGATGAGTGTGAGTGCTTCGGCCCAGGCGAGTGCGGCACGTTCTTGTGTGCTAAAGCAGGGGGCTTCCCGCCAGGCCGGGAACACGTCTAGGCGAACTTGATGCTCGCCGTCGTCTCTGGCCTCTTGGGAATGCATGTGTTGGCAAAAGCAGCAGTGGTTTATTTGCGAGACACGCAGGTTGACTAAGTGAACGATGGTGCGATTAAGCGTTGAATCTTCCGCAACGTTGCCTAATGCAGTCAGGTTTTTAGCTAGGCGTGGGACAAGGCGATACACTGACTGCTGAGATAGACGAGTAGACATGTGAGCGACCTCGGTGAGTAAGTTGAGGGCTCAGCTTAACGTCGAGGTTTTTTTACGCCTTGTAAATTTGCGACAGTTTACGCTTGCGATAGGCGGCCGGCGTTTCATAGGCGAGTGATTGAAAGGCGTGAGTAAAGTGGGCTTGGTCATAGTAGCGTAAGCGTTCATCCTACGACGT
>NZ_JABUZF010000232.1:0-2695 GCF_014897885.1 Halomonas sp. 3D7M
CGATAAATTTTGAATAGCCACTTATGCGGGCCAAGAATGGAACGGTCGTCGGATTTATTGGCATTATCCGCTCAGCTCGCTCAACAGATCAGTCTTTGGATACGCTACAAAAGATCCAAAACATAACTTCAGATGTCGCGCTGAGCCAGAGTAATAAAATAGAACGATTGCTTCGGATTGGCCTGGAGCACTTTGGTCTCGAAAAAGCGATTGTTTCTCGTGTTGTGGGAAACCAATACACCATCGAGTACTGCGTTGATCTCAAAGGAGAGCTGGAACCATTAACAACGTTTGATTTGTCGGGAACTTATTGTATTCACACGTTAAGTGCGGGTAAGTCGGTCGGTTTTCATTTCGTGGCGAAAAGTGAAATTAAAAAGCATCCCTGCTACACAAACTTAAAACTGGAGTCGTATATTGGAGCTCCGATAAGATTATCTGGTCAACTATATGGAACTATTAATTTTTCTAGTCCTACTCCGGTTGAGCCATTTTGCAAGGATGATCATATTCTTATTACATTGCTCTCAGATACTGTTAGTTATCTCCTATATAAGAAGCAGTCTGAGGAGGAAATGAAGCGCCTGGCAAGTATTGATGAGTTGACTGGTTTGCCAAATCGGCGCGCAACAATGGAGCGCCTGAGTGAACTAGTAAACCAAGCATCACGGTTTGGTAATAGTTTCAGTGTTCTTTCGATAGATATTGATTATTTTAAGAAGATTAATGATAAATGGGGGCATGCTGCAGGTGATCTAGCATTGACTGAGTTTGCTCGTTTAGCATCGGAGGTAGGGCGCAAAACTGATTGTTGTGGCCGTATAGGGGGGAAGAATTTGTCTTTCTCTTACCCGGTGCAAACTTGGAAGCCAGCCAGAAATTGGGCAATAATCTGAGAAAGCGGTTAGCCGCTGCACCGATCGATGTTGGCAGCGGAGAGTCTACTACGCTAAGCATAAGTGTTGGGGTTGCCATGTTGGAAAATGGCGAGTCTCCCGAAAGCTTACTGGCTCGTGCTGATGAGGCTATGTACAAAGCCAAGAAAGAAGGTAGAGATCGTGTGTACCTTGCATCTCATGCAACCCGTTAAGATACTCGTAAGCTTGCGCTACTCCATGCAAAAGTTTACTTCAAGGCAAAAGTAAAGCTGCCTCACGGCTGACGTTTGTGCGAAACAGCGGCGACAGATGAAGACTTATGGTTTTGTAGCGCGTGGTAAGCCTCCGGCGCACCCGCGAGGAGGGCAGCAGTAGGCTAATAGTTAATAGAGTTCTCTGCTATATAACTCAACGAACCTAACAATAGCGTTGTTAACCACCACCTGAGCAGGAAGTCCCGCTGGCGATGACGTTCGGTTACAGGTAGAAGGAGATGACATGTTTCCACTAGAGGTGTTTGCTACATATACACTGGCATGTTTACTGTTAGTGATTTCCCCAGGGCCAGATAACATGCTGGCGATAGGACGAGGTTTAAGCCAAGGCAGATTGGCCGCAACCGTTTCTGGCTTATCGTCTGGAATGGGAATTCTATTTCACGTGCTAGCGGCGACATTTGGGCTGACTCTTTTAATTCAAACGTCCGAGCTAGCCTTCTATGTGGTCAAGATTATTGGTGCGGGCTATCTCATTTGGTTAGGCGTTAAAGTCCTTCGCTCTCGAAACCTATTTTCCTTAGAGCCTGCAAAAAAACAGTCTTTAAAAACGATATTCTCAACAGGCTTTCTTTCAGCGGCACTCAACCCTAAGCCGGGTATGTTTGTGCTCGCGTTTGTCCCCCAGTTTGTAAACCCCAATTTGGGCTCTGTGACCTGGCAAATGATTGGTTATGGGGTTTGGTTTGCGGCTTTAACAGCGCTAGGTTTCAGCCTTATGGGCGTGTTTTCATCTAGGTTATCGGAATGGCTGAGAAGCAAACCCAGATTGGTTTCTGGGTTAAATATTGGAGCAGGCGTTACGTTTGTCTCATCGGGTCTGGCTGTGGCGTTCATGAAGCAGAGATAGAAACGCTGTCTAATAGTTGTTAGATCTCCAGAGTAGGGCAAGGAGCTGAACATTGAGTGATATGTTAGAGAAAGGAAGAGAGATACTGTCACAGCAATCTTTCAGCTTGCTGTTGGGAGCAAAGCTAGAAGCGTTTGCTGCCGGAAGTGCTGAATTGAGCCTTGAGATTAGAGATGATCTCAAGCAAAACAATGGTTTTGCGCATGGTGGTGTTGTTAGCTACTTGGCGGATAATTGTATTACCTTTGCCGGAGCGTCAGTGCTAGGAAGCTGTGTCACGTCAGAGTACAAAGTAAACTATGTTAGACCCGCGATCGGCGATAAATTGATCGCTAGGTCAACGGTCTTATATTCTGGAAAACGGCAAGCGACCTGTGAGTGTAAGGTCTACGCTCAAGCAGATGGTGAGGAAAAACTGGTAGCCGTTTCTCTTGGCACGATTAGCAGGATTGCGGCATCGTAATCTCCCCCAGCGCTGTGGCGAACTGCTTTTCTGAGAGCTGCTTTTCTGAGGCCGCTGTAAAACGCGCTGTTATTCCTTCCCACTCATCCTCATTGCCTCTCCTGTCACCGCCTTATTCAACAGCCCGCGTTTGCTTGCGATGAGCGTGAGTCAATCGCAAGCGTGTGTGATGCCGTTAACGTGACAGCCCACTATTCACCTGTAGTGTAAGCGTTCATTCCAAGGCGTT